>CAYNYI010000031.1:0-28721 GCA_964401455.1 uncultured Fibrobacterota bacterium | reverse complement strand
CAACTCCTATCGAGGTAACAAGCGGGGCCATATCAGAGATATCTCCGATTATCTGCCTGAAGAGAAGATTACCTTTGATAAACTGTATCTCAAGCCCTTTGGTATGATATACCGATGACCGGGACTGGTTTGAATAACCGTTCATTACAAGTCCGCTTCCCGTAGTCAGGCTTTCAATCCCGCCTATATAAAAGTAGTTCCTCCCGAGGTCCGCCCTGAAAAAATTTATCTTGTCAAGCACCCCCGGCAGACCGTACATCCAGAGTCCTGTCTGCCCCGCTCCGCTTGTCTTGAAAGGAAGATTCAAAGAAAGACTGAAATTTTTCCATTTAATCCCCGGTGAAACTATTACATCAAGGTAGGAAACACCATTATTATTAGTACTCAGAATTCTGGTTTCGAGGATACGGGAAAAAGGCCCGAAATAATCACCGTATTCAGGTGTATTTATCATTTTGAACTTTTCTCTCTCATATGCCCGGATTTTTTTAATTATGGTACTGTAATCAAAAAGCGGTTTATATTTACCGTCAAACATAAAATCCTCAAGCCGTAGCTTGCCGCTTAATTCGGTGCTTTTAGCTTGCGCGGTCTCAAGCGTTGAAGTAACTTCAGGGTCAATAGCGTTTTCCGCCACCTTCTTGCTTATAAAATCCGAGCCGTAGAATTTTGACATAATATTAATATCTTTATTGTTTATAGAAACAGGGTCGGTAGGCGGACTGTTTGCCTCAATTATGCTTTTTTCGGAAGCGGCCACCCATTTCTGCTGACGCAGTGTAATGTTTTTCAATACCGCTCTGCCTTCGAAAGCATGGAACACGCTCTCACCGGTGGAACCGTCAACGATCATGCTGATCTGAAGATTTTCGCCTTTAGTGACCGACGTAGCTGAATACAATGTATAATTCAGATTTTCCCCGATATCGCTGTACAGAGCTCCCTCAAATACGGTAACCGTAAAGTCCCATTTATTTTGACGAAGCCCGTCGGAATAGTTTATGAGAACTTTTGAATTGGCGCCGAGAGTCAAAACAGAAGTGCCGGCGATACGTATTTGCACCGAAGCTTTAAAGGATGTTTTGATAATATCGTTATCCCGCGGTACAGAAGCGAATGAATATTCGGCCCATTTCTTTGTACCTTCTCTTTGTATCTGAACCACCCCTGAAATATCGGTGGTCTTAATATCAGGGGGTTCGGCCTGCGTTCGCACCGCTGAAATATACAAGAAAAGGGCGAAAACCGGTATAATAAATTTAAGGTGCATCAGACTACCTTTAAACGGTTGATTATCAGATGTTAAATATACTTTATTATAGGTTCCCATACAAAAAAATGTAACCTGATTGACAGTTGTACCAATATTATTTATCTTAAATTTGAAATTTCAATGATTAAAAAGGAGTTCGGTAAAATGAAGCTCAAACTCGGTATCCCAAAAGGCAGCCTTCAGGACCAGACTGTAAAATTATTTAGAAAAGCGGGATGGGAGATAAGCGTATCATCGCGTTCCTATTTTCCCTCAATTGATGACCCGGATATCGAATGCATGCTTATACGGGCTCAGGAAATGGCACGCTATGTCGAAGAGGGGGTTATTGACTGCGGAATAACCGGTTCTGACTGGATACTCGATAATTCAGCCGATGTCGCGGGAATTTGTGATATGGTGTATTCCAAACAGACCTCCCGGGCATGCAGATGGGTCCTTGCCGTACCGGAAAACTCAAGAATCAGAAAACCGGAACAGCTTTCAGGTAAGAAAATCGCCACCGAGCTTGTAAATGTCACAAAAAAATATCTTCGGTCAAAAAAGGTTAAAGCTGAAGTCTCGTTTTCCTGGGGAGCGACAGAGGTTAAACCGCCTCATCTCGCGGACGCGATTGTAGAAATAACCGAAACCGGCAGCAGCCTGCGGGCAAACAATCTTCGTATAATCGATGAGCTTATGGAAGTAAAAAACCGTTTTATAGCCAATAAAAAAAGCCTCCGGACGAAAAATAAGAAAGAAAAAATCGAAAACATCGCCATGCTTCTGAAGGGGGCGCTCGAAGCCTCCGCTTTAGTCGGTCTCAAACTGAATATCGCTGACAAAAACCTTAAAAAAGCCCTGGAAATTTTACCATCACTTCATAAACCGACTGTCTCCGCCTTAAGCGGAGGAGGCTGGTCCGCCGTTGAATCGGTGCTTCAGGAAAAAACAGTCAGAGAGATAATACCTAAACTGAAAAAGCATGGCGCCGAAGACATAATAGAGTATCCTCTGAATAAAGTGGTCAAATAATTATTTATCAGGAGAATCGTCGCTGTTTTTCTGAGAATTGAAATATCTGGAGACTGATAACTCATAGCATATCTGAAAATCGGTATTAAAGACCGCGACATCGGCCAGGAACCTGCCGAAGTTCATTCCGCAACCCATAGACCAGGTATAAAACTGCTCAGGCGCGGTTTCTTCTTCTGAAATGTTGTCAGCGGTGAAAAAAGAAAAAACTTCTTTAACCTGCTGATGGGCCAGCCTGTAGCCGCCCATTACTGAAAAATTACGGTCTATCTGATATTCCAGTCCGCCTCTATATTCATAATAACCGCGGAAAGGAGCGTGTAAATCGAGGTTTACAGAAAGCTTCCTGATATTGACAGGTGAATACTTCAAACCGAATTTTAAAGTCGTCGGAAGGGTCTGACCATCACCGGACCCTGTAAAACCGCTCTTAACAAATCCTGCGTCCTTCAAGACCATTCCGAAAACTACACGCTTGAACATCGCGGGACGGTAAATACCGCCAAAATCAACCGAGAAAGCGGTTGAATTCATGTCAAGATTGTCTCCGTTTACGGATGACCGTATTATTTTAAAATTGGCGCCCGCGTCGAAATAACTGAAAATAGTTCTGGCGTAAGAAACAAAAGGCGCAATATCTATATAGTTGAAATTTCCGTTTGAGACACCAAACTGGTCTGTGTAATAAAAATCTCCGCCGTTAAAATAGTTAAGGCCGAAAGCGGCCCTGCCTTTTTTACCGAGATCAAAAATAAGCGCGGGAAAACCGGACTCTGTGTCGAGAACATAATTTCTGTAGGATAACATAAAGACATTACCGGACACACCTGAGATACTGGCAGGATTCCAATAAAGTCCGTCATGCCCGGACGCGGCGGTATAAGCTCCTCCCATAGCCATTGGACGAGCATTATGACCCAGTCTTAAAAACTCAAAATTATCCGAGCCTGCGTCTGACGGAGCGCCATAGCTCTGGGCCAGAAAAAAAACATAAATGAAGAATACAATTTTCATGATTACTTAAATAAGATATATTATTTCAGGGTCCGATATCAATTTCCTGAGAGGCTTCCGGTGTTTTGACGATTCACGACAAATGAGGGAACCATCTCTGTTTCCGAGGGGATTGTTCCGACATCGCGCCGAGTAAACTCAAAATAGATCTTGCCGGAGGGATAATCCAGAGATATGTTTTTTGCTCTGAACGCATCATCACTTTCTCTGTATTTTTTAAAATCGGCTGACCACGATCCGGATGAAATCCGTAGAAGAAAACCTCCAGTGCTGATATTCGCTGTATATCCGCTGCCGCTGAAAACAAGATGCCCTTTTTCAAGCCCTTCAAAAACCGTATTTTTGTAAATTCCGCCGAATGACGGTATGCCGGAAACAATAGTAGCCGCGGCCTCCTTACCTACCGGAAAACCCGGCAGAAAAGAGTCATCTTCCGATGATCCTCTAAAATATTTATCCTCCGAGGAACTGTATGCATAGAAAGAATCCGGACCGACATAAATATCCAGGGCTTTGCCGAAAATGGTAAAAAAAACGATCCGGTAACATCCCCTTCCATCGGAAAAACCCCGGCCCGTACCCGAAATAATCCCACCCGAAGAAAGGGATTCAAATTTAAACTCGGCGGCAACAGGCTCCGCCACCGGCGACGCAGAAATACCAGCCCTGAGGATCTCCATCTCTGAGCCTTCTTTGTACAAAATACCCCTGGCTGGCGCCCAAGCACGCTATAGAAGACGCGAAGATAATACCACGGCCGGAACAGACGGCTTTAGGGCGCAGAAGCTCAGGGGTTTTCCTTCCGTCCGTCCTCAAGAGAAAGACCACTTTTTTCCGTTATTTTTTTTAGGGCGTCTCTGGCTGTAACATTAACGATATCATTTTCAAGTATTCTCTTCCAGGCGGATTTTTCTTTCTTTTTCATGTCCAGCTTACGGTAAGTAAGCGCGAGGTGCTCCAGTATAACCGGATCTCCTTCCTCAATTTCAGAAGCTTTTTTTAAATAGGTAAGGGCCTTGCGGTAATCTCCGACGCGGTAGAGATACCAGCCGTAGCTGTCGAGTATAGCGGCATTATCCGGAGCAATGGTGATCGCTATTCTAAGGTATTCTCCCGATTCCTCAAGAAGAGTGTCTCTGTCCGCAAACATATACCCCAGATAATTCAATGCTTTCTCGTTCAAACTGTCTTTCTCAATAATTTTCCGGAATAAAACGACCGCGCTGTCAAAGTTTCCGCTTCGTTCCATTATTCCGCCCAGATCATAAAGCGCCTCGAAATTTTCCGGGTCTTCAATAAGGATTTTCCGATATCTCTTTTTATACGCAGAGATCCTCTTTTCCTTCTCTGTTGTAATCTTTTCTTCGAGCTCTGATTGTTTCTTTGGAAGCGTGTCCGCGAATGAGAGCATACGGCTGTAAAACTTCAGGGCAGTTAAATTCCCGGGTTCTCTGTTTAATATTGTGTCAAGCATACGCGAGGCTTCAACGATTTTTCCGGAACGAAACAACTCGCGTGAGAGCTGATAACGTATATTCTGACTTCCCGGATCAAGCGCAAGAGCGGAATTGAATTTCGCGAGAGCGGCTTTAAAATTACCTGTTTTACGGTAAATTATCCCCTTCATATATAGTGGGCCGGATTTTTCTTTTCCGATATCCGAGGCGTCGGAAAAAACCTCCATAGCCTCATTATATTTTTTTTGCCGTATAAGAATAAGACCAAGGTTGTACAATGCATCATAATGTTCTTCATTTACAGAGAGGACTCTACGCAAGCCCCCGGCTGCTTTCTCCAGATCACCCTTTTCGAAATAGACAAGCGACTTGTAGAAAAGGACTCTCTCGTTTTCGGGCTCCACAAGAAGACATTCATCAAAAATAGTGAGTGCCTTATAATACTGTTCATCCTCATAATACATCTCTCCAAGCGTAGGACGATATTCAAGGACGGTATCTTCGGAGTTTCTCTCTATTTCGGATAACCGCTCATAATGGTTCAGAGCTTCTTTCCAGTCGCCTTTTTTCAGATATATTCTGGCAGAATGTTTCCTTGCCTCTTCCTCATTTTCATCACCGTTTTCAATGACCTCGCGGTAAAGCGAAACTGCGCTGTCTTTATTTCCGGTTACCTCGAAAAGGACACCCGCTTCGAGAGCATAAACAGAATTTGACGGATAATCACGGTAAAGGTCAAGAAAGATGGACAAAGCCTTTTTATAATTTTTTTCATTTTTAAGCCGCCGGGCAAGATATTCAGCGATCGCGGGATTGTAAGAATCCGTTTCAACATACTTTATCAGCACTTCAAGCGCCTTTTTTTTACGATTTGTACCTTCAAGTATTTTACTTAAAGTAAACAAAAATCTACCATCGGCGGACATTTCATCCAGCATATCCATACCAAGAACAGCCGCTTTTTCATGTGTTTGCCTGTTACCGGAAAGGATATAAAAAAGAGATTCCTTGTAGGAAATATTATCAGGATCTTCCCTGACGCATACCTCAAGATATTCTGCGGCCTCATCTCCCCTATCCATCTTTATAAGCTGTCTTGCGGCGAGAAATGAGACATAATGGGCGTCCGGTTTAATGGTCAGGGCTTTTTTGTATGAACGAAACGCGAGTTCGTCCATCTCGATAGACGAATAACGGTTTCCGTCAATAAAATGCTCGTAAAATCTGTCATTAAGAAAACCTGTTTCCGAAACAGTCTTACCTTCCCGGATATAAGGAAACGGTCTTTTCTTTACAAGTTCTTTTGAGCAGCCCTGCGTTAAAAGAAATATGGCCCCTGCGGAAACTGCGTATGTTAAGGTTTTATTCATAGCTATTTAAAAATTTATTAATTTCCGGCGGAAATAACAAGGTCAATAACATCATGAGATTGAATTTTCACACCGGGCGACAAAGATTGCGAAAGAACGATTCCCTCCGGCGCTCCCGGTTCAACCGCGTAGCTTATTTTCCGGACCGCGATTCCGAGGGCTCGAAGTCTGCCTATAGCCCTTTCCTTTTCCATACCCTTAAGGTCTGGCATATTAAGGTAGCGCCCGTCACTAGACCCTTTGCTTATAAAAAGACTGATCTCTATCGATGACGGAACCGCTGTTCCGGGAGGAGGATCCGTTGTAATAACCCGTCCCGAAGGCACCGAGTTTGATGTCAGGCCTTCAACAAGGCCGGGAGTAAGTCCCTCCTTTTGGAGCATACTTTCGGCTTCTTTGCGTTCAAGCCCTGAAACATTCGGAACCGGAACAAGACTGCTGCCCTTGCTGACTGTAACGTAAACGCTGCGGCCGTGTTTGACTCTTGAGTCCGAGACCGGCTCCTGACTGAGAACTGTGCCGTCATCCAATTCCGGCCGAATTTCCTCTTCCGCCACATAGAGCTTAAGGTCATTATCCTTTAATTCTTTCTCGGCATTTTTAACGTTGAGTCCGACAACCGACGGTACAACGGTATTGCTTCTGTGTTTTCCTACAACCAGAGGCATAATTATCTTATCGGCAAGAAAGTAGCCCGATAGCATGCTTATAATTGCCGCTGCGGCAATAAAAGGCAGATATATTCTGACAAATCTCACTAGCCGGTTTCCTCCAATTCTCCTGTATCAATAATTGTTAGCTTTTTTTTATCAATATGCAGCAATCCGCGATCGGAAAGAGTAGCGAGAACTCTTGTAACCGTTTCTCTCGTAGTACCCGACATGCTCGCAATTTCCTGATGAGTGGGCATCTTTTCCACCACCCATAATTGCCCTTCTTTCTTTCCCATAGATCCGGCAATACGAAGCAGAGTTCCTGCAACTTTGCCGGCAACACTCAGCATCGACAAATTGCTTATCTGACGGTCCGCCGCCCTGAGTCTTCTTGAAAACTCTACCAGCATAGAAAGAGCAAGACGGGGCTTACTCTCAAGAAGATCCATAAGATCGCCGCGTTGAATTATCATAATTTCAGACGGCTCCAGAGTCATAACGGAAGCGGACCGCGGCTCACCGTCTATGAGAGACATTTCTCCGAAATAATCACCCTCTCCGAGCATGGCAAGAATCGTTTCTTTGCCGCCAAGACTCGTCACGGAGACCTTGACCTTCCCTTTGATAATAATAAACATCAGCCTGGAGCCGGTATCGTCCTCCAGGAGTACAGACTGGTTCTTTACAAATTTACGGGAAACCATAATTTCCGCAATATCGTGCAGTTCTTCATCATCCATCAAAGAAAAAAGGGATACATTTTTTAAAATTTCAATTATGCTGTCAGTCATCGGCTTTTCCCTTCTCAATAAACTCAATTCTTTCAGCTGCGCGGGTACCGACTTTTCCTTTACGGCCGTCGGCTTTCAGGACCTTCCGGTAAAGCGTTAGAGCATTTGTTATATCGCCGGATCTCTCATAAATAAGGGCCGCCTCGAATTCGGCGGTAAGCGCCCACATCCCGGAAGTACTGAACAAATACGGCACCTTTAGAAATTCGGAAATGGCTTTACGGTCTTCTCCCGTCATTGAATAGCATTTGGCTATCCAATACTGCATTCTGGGCTTATCTTCATCATCTGCGTATCCGGCAGCCTTTTTATAATTTTCAAGAGCTGACGCATAGTCCTTCATCTGCACATCGCAAAACGCTATTTTTGACAGCGCGGCGAACTTGACTTCTTTACTGTCACCGAAATGCTCCAGGACCAGGGCGCTTGTCTTTTTGAGTTCTTTCCATAAAGAAAGTTTTTCATAGGCGGCCATAGCGTTAAAAAGGGACTTATAAGCAAGATCCGGCTTCGAGGAAAGCGCCGAATTGAACACCTCGAGAGCGGTCTCGGCGGACTTATAGAAATCCTTCAGAAAAAAATGTATTTTAGCTACGCTGTATCCGGCATCGGGAGCAAGCGTACTGTTCGGATATTTCATCAAAAAAACATTATAGTGTTTTAAAGCGCGGGAAAAATCTTCCTGCATTGTATAGCATTCTGCCGTATTAAAAAGAGCTTCCTCCGCGTATTTTGAGCTCTCGAATTTTTTTATAACATCCTCATAACGAGAAATAGCTTTACGGTACAGTTCTTTATTCTGATGTCTAAGCGCATCATAAAAAGATATTCGTGCCATCGCGGAACGCGCATCCGGATAGGTCCGTTTGAAATCACGGATTTCTTTGTTCACGTTCTTTTTTTCTTTATACATAATAATAGAAACGATCTTACCGGACCAGGCGTCTATGCTGTCCTGCCGCGCTGCGGCCCTTTTTTGCATATCGGAATATGCGTCCGAGGCCTGCCTGTATTTTCCGAGATCAAAAAGAGCGTTCGCTTTTTTCTTTACCGCGTCATAAACAGAATATTTTCCGGGGGCCGCAGCTTTCTCGTAGTATTCAAGCGCCTTTTCAGTATCGCCACCGGATTTTGTAAGCTCGGCTATGTTGTAGTACGCATGGGGTGT
Organism: uncultured Fibrobacterota bacterium; assembly: GCA_964401455.1. Lineage (GTDB taxonomy): Bacteria > Fibrobacterota > OXYB2-FULL-49-7 > CAYNYI01 > CAYNYI01 > CAYNYI01. The sequence goes on along the minus strand of CAYNYI010000031.1, from coordinate 19,981 downwards.
CAATGGAGATTCCGGAAATCTTTTAACAACCTCAGAATAAAGACGGAGCGCATCCGAAGTATCCGCGAAAGCCGCTTTACATTCCGCAAGGCCGTAATACGCTTTATAAAGCTGTTCGCTCGAGGTATAGCTTCCGGCGAAAGTTCTGTAAAGTTTCCGTGCGTTTTTATAATCCTTCATCCTGAAATAACTTTCGGCGGACATCAAAAGGCTTTTCGCCGTATAACCGGAGAATGGATACTGATAAGTTACTTTCTTGAAGTGCTCGACAGCGGCAGGGTAATCTTTGAGTCTGTACGATATCATGCCCAGATAATAATAGGAATCCGGCATAAGATCAAGAGACATTTTCTTCTCGGCCAACTGACTGAAGAAAAAACCGGCGGACCTGTTATCACCCTTTTCGTAGTATGTGAGGCCCATCTGAAAAAAGGCCCTGGGTGAATATTCCGATTCCGTATAATCCTCGGTAATTTTCTTGAAATTCTCAACGGCGTTAACATAAAAATTCTCGTCGGTGCTTTTCATTTTGCGGTAATAATGCATTCCTATCTTGTAAAGCGCCTCCGGAGCAAGCTCGCTGGAGGGATAATTCTGAAGAAATTTCTCATACTCGGAGATATTCGCACTATTGTTCTCAAGAATCCGGAAAGTGGCGTTGTCAGAATATTCCGATTCCGGGAAACGGGAGAATATTGTCCTGTAAACAGAGTCGGCGGAGTTCCGGTATCTGGCATGCAGAGCGCTTCTGCCGTTGTAGTCATGACGATTACCTATTTTCTCATAAAGCTTTCCGATTCTGAACAAAACGAAGCATTTTGATGAGCTGTCCGGATAAACGTCTAAAAAGGAATTATAAACATCCACCGCCTTTTCATATTCTTTAAGATCGTTTTCGTAAATATCCGCCAGCGAAAGTATTTTTTGTTTCCCGGAGACAACACGGTCCGGAAGAAGCATCTCAACAAGTTTAACTGTAGCCTTTTCATAATCCCGGAGATTAAAGTCCCTGATATAGTCTATGCGCGTTTTCGCACTGTCAGCCAGCGGAGTCCCGGGATAATTTTCCTTCAGGCGTTCATAATCTATGATGGCCGTTGAATAATCGCCCAGTTTTTCCCGGCATTCCGCGATGGCGTAATACGCATCATCGACATATTCACTGAGGGGATAATCTTTAAGAGTACTCTCGTATTCTCTTACCGCATAACCGTATTTTTTAAACTTGTTCTTGTAAATTTCAGCTATTTTGAAAGCAACACGGTCTTTACCCGGTACATTGTCTCCGCGAAGATATCTGCGCATAACATTCACTGCGTTCAGATATAGCCCTTCGGCTGCGTATATGTCTCCGACAAGTAAAAGCCCCTTATAGGAGAACGGATCTTCGGGGAACTCTGCCGCGAGATTCTCAACCTGCTCAATTACAAGTTCATATTTTTTAAGGTCTCTGAGAATCTCCGCCCTTCGGTACTTGGCTTCAGGCACCCGGCTTGATGCAGGATAGTTCTGTATAAAGGCCTCAAATCCCTGAAGAGCTTCTTTTTCCTGCTCGAGCATACTGTAGCACTGCGCAAGCATATAATTATAATCCGGCCCGGCCTCTTCCCCTTCCAGGGCGATATACCGTCGAAGAATTTCCACACACCTTCCGAGGCGTCTTGTTTTAAAAAGAAGACCGGCATATCCCCGCAGAACGTCCGGTATCTTCTGGTGTTTTTCGTAATTCTTAAGAAATGTTTCATAATATCCGTAAGCGCGCTCATTCAATTTAAGTTTTTCCGATACCTTTGCCGCGAGATAAACCGCAAGGTCTGTCTGACCTTTTTCCGGGCCGAAATTTTCTGCGCACTTGCTGAAACTCGAAAGAGCTTTTTTATATTCTTTTCTTTCGAGATAAACCCGTCCGGAGAGAACAAAAGCCTCAGGAGCTTTTTCGGAAACCGGGTATTTCAGTAAGAACCTTTGAAAAGCAGGCAGGGCTTTTTCAAAGTCATTCGCGAGATAAGAAGACTTTCCTGATAAGAAAAGAGCTTCTTCGGCCCTCTTCCAGGAAGGATAGTCTTCATATAGCCTTTTATAAGTTCTTCCTGCATCATCAAACTTTTCGAGCTCTGATTCGGAGCCTGCTTTATAAAACAAGGCCGGCGGCATATTCCTGTTTTCCGGATATGCGGAGATAAATCTGTCAAAATATTTCAGGGATTCCCCATGTTCCCCTGTACGGTATTTTGAGTAAGCCAGTCTGAATAAAACACGCCCGGCATCCCTTGAATCATAATGATCATCAAGATACTTCTCATACTGCTCGGCGGCAAAACCGTAAAGGCTGTCACGGTAAAACTTGTCGCCGAGACTAAGAGACACTTCGGCGCATAATGCGAATGCGGTAAAAATAAAAATAAAAATCATCAATCTTTTCATAGATAATAAAGCCGCTTAAAGCTATGGATGTCCGGGAGGTTCTCCAATAGGAGGCAGTTCCGTTTTAGCATCATCCTCTTCTTCAGGAGTTCCCTCTATTATGGCGCTTGCTACAATAGCCGCGACTATACCGGCCGTGGCTCCGCCGGCGATTCCGAGATAAAGTTTCCTTTTTTTTGACGATTCCCTTATGTATCTTATGTTTTTTTTGGGATCGGTGTTCCAGCTGAGTTCGGCAATAATCCTGTTATATTCATCGTAAACCTCAAATTCAACCTCCTCAAACAGCTTGAATCTGATTCTGACAACATCCCTGACATCGGGACGAATGCCTTTAATATCTTTATTGAGATCAACAGAGTCTTCAAATACCTCTGTAGAGCGAAAGGGAAGATCATCTAATCCCTCGTAATCCTTGTATTTGTGGAGACCGGCATCATAAAACTCGAATTCCAGCGCGGTATCCGCCTGATTAAACCCATGATAGTACGATGTAGGTTTTCCTATAAATTCCATTCTGATGACAGTTTTCCTCTCACCGAGTTTCTGACCCTTTTGAGTCACGGCGGAAAAACCCTTCAGCACGGCATCAGCATCAATACCGGCTGAAATAACAGTACAGGAAGCCGAGACAATCAACATAAGAATCTTTTTCAGCATACCGCTTCCTTTCATCTCTGTTTAAGGATTACAAGGCTGTACTAAAAATAGATAAATGACAGTCATTTATGCAAAAAAATAAATCAACGGATAAACACCGTACTATTTTTTACGCGCGGCCCCGGGCAGCCACCGGAGAAGAGGATTTGTATGATATTTCCCGGCAACCGCACAGAAATCCGCTACCGCTTTTTCGACATAACGAAGATAGCCACTCCCGGGAAGACGTTCTGAGGCGTATATAAAAGCTCCCGCATCATGGATTTTTCTTTGTATAGCGCAGTAATCAAGAGTTTTATCAAAATCAGGCCCCGGATCGGCGCCGGAAACTTCAAAATACGAAGAAATGAACGCTTTTTTATTTTCTTCACCGGGGTCGATATAAGAATCGTATAAAAAGGAGGCGATATCATATTCCGCCGGGCCGTTTCTAGCATCCTGATAGTCAATAACAGTCATTCCGTCCCCGGCGCAGATCAGATTCGAAGATTGATAATCGCGGTGTGTAAACACAAACGGACGGCGGCATAAATAATCAGTGATTTCAAAATAAAAGTCCCGGAAACCGGATATACCCGCAGGCGTACCGGCGGGGCAAAGATAAGCAAGCAGTTTTTTTACGAAATGAAAATTATATTCAAAATCATACTTCTCGCGGTCAAAACTGCAGGGAAGCTTTATATCTGTAAGATGCAGCCGCCCAAGCAGTTCTCCCGCCAATCTGAAATGATTAATCCGGGCCTCTCCGGCTTCAAAAACCAGCGATAACGGGCGTCCCTCAACATACTCCACGGCGATGATTTTTTTATCCGGGTCATAATCCATAACCGCGGGCACTGAAATACCCGAGGATATTAAAGCGGAGGTAACTTCGAGATATGGGCGGAAACCGGTAAGGGCGTCTCCCTTAAAAAAAACGGCAAGAGCCTGTTTACCTTTATATGAGAAAAGGACAAACTGCCGGTCAGAGGCCCCGCCCTGTATTTTCTCTCCCTCAAAATATTCTCCGAGGAAGCTGAATCCTGTTTTAATCAAATTCCGTATTTCTTAAAGTTTACAGGGATGCCGTGTTTTTCAATAAACCTCAGAAACTGGTCTTTTGAAATCCTTCTGAAATTAGTCACCGGTGTCTTTTGGCATTCAAGCCTTCCGTCGCGGCAGTAATTTACAATAGTCGCCCTGCTGATGCCTGTCATTTTGGCCGCCTCTCCGGTAGTAAAGAATTCTTTATTGTTTTTTTTTGACATAGCCGGCCTCCATGTCGATCGGTTTATACTTTATAGACACAGCACTAATTACTGTATATAATAATACTATAAAATCTAAGTCGCAAAATCAACCTTTTTCAGTATTTATTATCATTTTTACTGCCAGGAAGGCCGCATCGAGAAAGCTTCCGCAATCGGCCGCCCCCTTACCGGCTATATCATATGATGTGCCGTGATCTACGGAAGTCCTCACAAACGGCAGCCCGAGCGTTACGTTAACGCCGGCAGTCTTTCTGTTCTCCGGACCTATGGAAAAAAGAAGAGTTTTAAAGGCTATATGACCCTGATCATGGTACATGGCGACGACACCGTCATATACACCGTTTTTCTGCCTTGCGAAAATAACATCGGGAGGCACCGGCCCCTCGAGGTTTTCATGACCCTCGGCAATCATTTCCATAACAGCGGGAATGATCTCTTTTTGTTCTTCTTCCCCGAACAGTCCGCTCTCTCCGGCATGAGGATTCAGCCCCGCTACACCTATTTTTGGATTATTTATGCAAATCCGGTCATAAAAACGATAAATCTGATCAATAACAAATTTCACTCTGTCTTTTTTTACAAGATTCACGGCATCCTTTAGAGAGACATGGGTGGAAACGTGGGCAGTGAGTCTATCGTCTTTATACAGGGCCAGACAAAAATTCTTTACCCCGGCGTATTCGGCCAGATATTCGGTATGACCGGAAAAATGGGGATACCCGGCAGACTTCACAGCTTCTTTTGAAATCGGGCCCGTAACTATAGCTCCGGCTTTACCCGATGAAACCCATTCAAGTGCGCAATCTATATATTTCATTGAGGCGGCACCGCCTCTGGCGGAGCATTCACCCGTTTGATAATTTTCATCGGGAAGCCCCCCCGCATAGTATATAGCTGTTTCGACCGGACTTTCAGGAAAAGAATCCACGGTGAGAAGGTCCGCTTTTAAACCGGCTGTCCGTAATGCTTTTTCAAGAACGTGCCTTCCCGCGAAAACAACGGGCAGAGCGGTCTGGCTGATTTCCTGAGAAAGGGCGGTTTTTACGGCGATTTCCGGCCCGATACCGCAAGGATCTCCGGCTGTCAAAGCTATGACAGGTTTTTTAATACTCATATAACCCCCTACCTTTAAAGGTTTTGCGCATTAGAATCACTTCTTGATTTTCTGTTATCCGATAAAAGGTGTTGACATTCAGTAAACAAAATAAATAAATTATCCGCTCGGCAGACAGAAGAAAGCTCAATTATTATTGTATTGAACAAAATTTATTGAATCAGGAAAAGAAAGGGCGTCTCAATATGGAAACACCGGTCATATCCACAGATATTAAAGATTTCCCCCTTTATAAAGGAAAAGTAAGAGACGTATATGATCTTGGCGACAAGCTGCTTATAATAGCTACCGACAGGATTTCGGCTTTTGACTGCGTTATTCCCAACGGCATACCCGGCAAAGGAAAAATACTCAATAAAACCGCGCTTTTCTGGTTTGATTTTTTTTCCGAATTAATTCCGAACCACATAATAACCGCGGATATTTCGGAATATCCGGAGGAGCTTCATAAATACCGGGAGCAGCTTGAAGACCGCTCGGTACTTGTAAAGAAAGCCGACAGAATAGACATCGAATGCATTGTAAGAGGTTATATTACCGGTTCCGGCTGGAAGGATTACAAGAAAACGGGAAAGGTCTGCGGAATAAAACTACCTGAAGGGCTCAAGGAGTCTGACAAACTTCCCAAAGTAATATTTACTCCTTCAACCAAAGCCGCGGAGGGGCATGACGAGAACATTTCCGAAGAAGAAGCCGCGAAGATTACCGACCCCGAAACTATAAAGACTCTTAAGGAAATATCTATCTCTGTATATGAGAAAGCAAGAGATTATGCCGCCGGAAAGGGAATTATCATTGCCGACACAAAATTCGAATTCGGGGTTATCGACGGTAGAATAAGCCTTATAGACGAGATATTGACACCGGATTCCAGCAGATTCTGGCCTGCCGACACATACAAACCCGGAGGTTCGCAGCCCAGTTTCGACAAACAGTTCGTAAGGGACTATCTTTCGTCTCTTGACTGGGACAAGACACCGCCCGCACCGGAATTGCCTCAGGATATAATCGAAAAAACCGTCGAGAAATACAATGAAGCCTTCAACAAACTCACCGGGAAATAATATGGATAACAAGATAAAAAAAGCACTGGTAAGCGTTTCGGATAAGACAGGCATAGCCGATTTCTGCAGAGAACTCACCGCCTGTAATATAAAAATAATCTCAACAGGCGGTACCGCCCGCGCACTTAAAGAAGCGGGCATTGACGTTAAAACCGTGGACAGTGTTACAGGTTTTCCTGAAATAATGGACGGCCGTGTAAAAACCCTTCACCCGAAAATCCACGGGGGCCTGCTCGCGGTACGGGAAAATCCCGGTCACATGAAGGAGCTTGAAGAAAACGGAGTTGATACAATTGACATGGTTGTCGTTAATCTTTATCCTTTCAGGGAAACCATTGCAAAAGAGGACTGCGCTCTCGCGGACGCTGTTGAAAATATCGATATCGGCGGCCCCACCATGCTCAGGTCGGCGGCCAAGAACCACCGCTATGTAACGGTTGTTACCGACCCCGAAGATTATGACGAAGTGATAAACCAGATAAAGGAAAACGGAGAGACCGAGCTCGAAACCAGACAGCGTCTCGCGGCCAAAACTTTTTCACATACAGCAGACTATGATTCCGCGATCGACTGCTACCTTTCATCCGAGTACGGGATTTCCGCGAAGCTCCGGCTTTGCTACGGATCCGGACAAAAAATGAGATACGGAGAGAACTCGCATCAGACAGCGGAATTCTACAAAGCCTCGGACATATCCGAGGCGTCAATGGCATCGGCGGTGCAGCTTCACGGCAAAGAACTTTCCTACAACAATATTGTGGACGGAGACGCCGCCATAGAAGCTGTCCGCGAACTTGCGCCGGCGGCAGCGGTTTCAGTAATCAAGCATACCAATCCCTGCGGGCTCGCTACAGGTAAAGATGCCGCGGGAGCGCTCGAAAACGCCTGGCAGGGCGACATTGTCTCTGCATTCGGAAGTGTAATTGCCTGCACCGTGAAAATCGACCTCGCTGCGGCCGAACTCCTGAAAGGCCGATTTGTCGAGCTCCTTATAGCGCCGGAATTCACGGAAGACGCCCTCGAATTTCTCCGTTCGAAAAGCAGCAGCATACGGCTTTTACAAATCCCTGAATTCAAAGAAGGAAAAGCGGAAAAAGATACACTCCGGCATGTGACCGGCGGGATTCTTCGTCAGGACCGCGACACCGAGGCATACTCTGAATTTAAACCGGCGACCTCATCGGGATTTCCGGAAGATAAAAAAGATCTCGCGGTATTCGCCTGGAACGCGTGCAAATATACCAAATCGAACGCTATAGTAATATGCAGAGAGTATGAAAAAGGCTTTTTCCAGGTTCTCGGAATGGGAGCGGGGCAGCCGAACCGCGTCGATTCTCTTAGAAAGCTTTCAGTAACAAAAGCCGAAGAAAATCTGCAGCGCTTCTTTGAAAAAGAGAGCTCCGGATCTTCTTTTGAAGAATACAGGAACACTAATATGGCGCAAGCCGTGCTCGCTTCAGACGCTTTTTTCCCCTTCCCCGATACGGTGGAAGAAGCAGGCAGGCAGGGTATAAAATATATAATCCAGCCCGGAGGATCAAAAAGAGACGCCGAAGTAATCGAAGCCTGCGAAAAAGCCGGCATCGCCATGGCATTTACAGGTACAAGGCACTTTCGCCATTGATACCGCGCCGGAAATAATCATTCAGAAGGAGTCATAATAACATGGCAGATAACCTGCTCATAGTTGAGTCACCAGCGAAAATGCGCACCATAGGGAAATACCTCGGGAAATCCTTCAAGGTTGACGCTTCAATGGGTCACGCTATAGATCTTCCGGTTCGTGAACTCGGGATTGACGTGGAAAAAAACTTTGAACCCAAATACGTAACAATGAAGGGCAAGGGAAAAATCCTTCAGAAACTTCGCCAGGAGGCCGGCAAAGTCTCAACCGTTTACCTCGCGACCGACCCTGACCGCGAAGGAGAGGCGATCGCATGGCATATAGCCGGAGCCCTCAAGAATAAAAAATGCGAAATTAAAAGAATAACCTTCAATGAAATTTCAAAAAAAGCGGTAACAGAAGCCATAGAACACCCCTCGGAAATAAACATGGATCTTGTAAACGCCCAGCAGGCGAGAAGGATCCTTGACAGACTTGTGGGTTATAAAGTTTCTCCGTTTTTATGGAAAACAATATACAGAGGCCTGAGTGCAGGACGTGTCCAGACAGTGGCGCTCCGAATGATATGCGAGCGCGAACAGGAGATCAGAAAATTTAAACCCGATGAATACTGGACCCTTGACGCTGAACTTGCGAAAAAAAGCGGAGAGCAGTTCTCCTGTTCTCTCCAGAAAATAGACGGTAAAAAAGCCGAGCTTAAAACAGGTAATGAAACACAAAGTGTTATTGACCGGGTAAAACCCGGCCCCTTTACGGTGGTATCGGTATCCAAGAAGAAGAAAAAAAGAAATCCGTCTCCCCCCTTTATTACCAGTACAATGCAGCAGGAGGCCGCCCGCAAGCTGCATTTCAGCGCTTCCAAGACAATGTTCCTGGCCCAGCAGCTTTATGAAGGTCTTGAGATAAACGGAGAAAGCACAGGACTCATCACATATATGAGAACAGACTCTTTCCGAATAGCGGACGCGGCATCTGAACAGGCGGAAAATTTCATCGCCTCGGAATTCGGGAAAGAATATCTTCCGGAAAAGCGGCCCTATTATAAAAAAAGCGGAAAAACACAGGATGCTCATGAAGCAGTAAGACCTGTAAACCCCGTAAAAGAGTTCAGTCCCGAAACTGTAAAAAAATCTCTGTCCCGCGACCAGTTCAGACTTTATGAACTGATATGGAAAAGATTCATGGCCTCGAGAATGGCCCCCGCGGAATATGACGCCACGTCCTGCGATATAGAATCGGGCGGTTGCCTTTTCCGGGCGACGGGGCTAATTACAAGATTCAAAGGGTTTACAATCCTTTATACGGAATCCTCCGACAACGGGAAATCCGGCAGCGAGGAATCCTTTCTCCCGGAGCTTCTGGAAAACGAGAATCTGGAACTTGTAAAACTGATTGACAAACAGCATTTCACACAACCCCCACCAAGATACTCGGAAGCGTCTCTCGTTAAAGAACTGGAGAAACAGGGCATCGGCCGCCCGTCAACCTATTCTCTGATAATCGACACACTTAAAAAAAGAGAATATGTAAAAACAGACAAACGGCGTTTTGCGTCCACTACTCTCGGCGAGACCATAATAAACATCCTGATCAAGACCTTTCCCGATCTTTTTAATATTTCTTTTACTGCCGATATGGAATCCCACCTCGACAAAATCGAAACCGGAGAGGACAACTGGCTTAAAATTCTTGATGATTTCTACAGTCCTTTTTCAGAAAACCTTAAAAAGGCACAGAAGCAGATCCCGGACTTAAAGGAAAGCCTTACTGAAGACAGCGGTAAAAAATGCGATAAATGCGGCGGAAAGATGCTGAAGAAATGGGGCAGAAACGGGCAGTTCCTGGCATGTTCCGAATACCCGAAATGTAAAAACACCTCTCCCCTTGATGAGGACAAGCCTCCCGAGACAGACGAAAAATGCGATAAATGCGGAGCTCCCATGACCGTAAAACAATGGAAAAGAGGCCGCTTCCTCGGCTGCTCCACATACCCTGCATGCAGAAACACCAAACCTTTCCCGACGGGAGTAAAATGCCCTGAGGAAAACTGCGGCGGGTATATCGCCGAGCGGTATTCATCCAAGGGTAAAGTCTTTTTCTCATGCTCTAATTATCCCGAATGCAAATTCGCCCTCTGGAACAAACCGGTAAACGAGAAATGCCCTTCATGCGGCAATTCCTATATGACCGAAAAAACAACCAAGGCAAAGGGTTTCCATTATTACTGCCCGAAATGCAGGCATATTGTTCAAAAAGAAAATGAAGACGCGGAATAAAAAATGTTTGCGCGCGACTTCTAATGTAACATAAATGTTGCATTCCATGCCTCAAGAAACTTATTATAGAGTGGATATCGGATTTTATAAATCCTGTTAAAAAACTAAAAAAGGAGGGTTAATGCGTTTATTTATCATCTTGGCGGCTCTGATGCTGGCTGCTGTTAACGCAGCAAATGTCTCAAGTATTACAGACGGTACATTCAAGGACGGTTATTCAGACAGAACGACCTTTACTTATGATTTTCCACAAATAGAAGGAGACTTTCTGCATACACAGTATGTCGATAATAACCTCGCGTTCATTGGTTCCAAGTCTATGGGTTCGCTTAAGCCCTTTATTGATTTCCAGTTTATACCGGGCGCCGCCTCTCAATACTTCACCGATTTCGATAACGAAGAAAACAACACCGGGCTGAATCAGACCATAACCAATTCAGGAGAATACTCCGACATTTCCGAGAATAATTTCTACGGTAAATTCCGCGTAGGTACCGGGCTGGACCTCGGAAGCCTTAAACTCGGATTCGCCCTCGTACCGATACTTTCAAAAAACAATCTTTCCTATAAATTCAAGAGCAGTTATACAGAAACCGCTCCGAACAACAACAGCAATTATACTGTCCAGACAGAAGAAGCGGAATATAACCGTGACAATGACAACGGCAGCCTGGGCATTCAGGCGGGCGGAATAACCGGTCCTTTCGGTTTCCATACCGCACTCACAATAGGCGGAACCAACAATGACTTCACCTATGACTCAAGCGCTACGGAAACGGACTATACTTATGACGTAGCAAACTCAAACTATACTTCCACAACAACTGTCAATTCTGTAGAGACCAAAGCGGTTGATCCCGCGGGTGCCGATGAAAATACAGCTCCCGGCGCGCTGGAGACCGATGTCTCAAACATGTCTATTCCGGCAACCGGATACGGAAGCACAAATATCAATGCTTTCAGCTATTTCTCCGGTATGTCTTCTACAGTCGGCACCATCTTTTCAGGGATAAATCTTTATTTCAGAAGCTATGACCCGGAAAAAAGCAGCTGGATGGGCAAAACAGCGGTCGGAAACACCGTAACAACCGCGCAGCTTTCCAACAGCTGGGATGTAAAATCATATAATAATCTGAACATTTATGCCATGATAAAGAAGAAACTGTCTATATCCGAAAAGCTGAGATTCGGATATTATCCGCGTCTTGATATATACAGAAATAAAAGGGAAGCGGATTTCACCTTAATGGATGAAACAACCCCGGGAACAGTAATACAGGGAGACAAGTACAGTTATGAATATTCATATCTCGGATTTCAGCTGAGCTCGCCTCTGGCATTCATTCATGAAACTTCGGAAAACATCAGCATGATTTTCTGCCTGAAACCCGCGCTAATGCTGTCTTCCAATGAGACTGTTACTGTCGATAACAACAGCGCCGAGACAACAACAGCAGGCGGCACAAGCACAAGCCCGGACCCGGAAAAAACCGAGAATACTACCAGGAATACTCTTACGACCTCCTATGGTTCCGATTTCGCCAATTTCGGCCTTAACTGGAAACTTAGCGACAATGTGGTTTTCGGGGCCTATGCTTCAGCCGGAACGGCAACAATGGATATCGCTACTGTAAGAGCCAACATAACCCTCCACAGATAAGAATAAAATTCTGCCTCGAAAGGATGTCCGGCCGCTCAGCGGCTGAACATCCTTTCGAGGGCGTTTATCAACTCTCCGGCTTTAAAAGGCTTAATCTGAGGCCTCCCCCCTGAGGGGTTCTCGTTTTCTATCGCTTCAATTATATCGGCGGTAGGCATTATGACCGGAATATGCCTCGTTTTAGTGTCGGATTTCAGCATTGAGTAAATTTCAAGCCTTGAGTCTATATCTACGTGGTCGTCTATGATAATTATATCCACATCCTCCATATCCAGTATTTCGAATATTTCCTGCCTGCTTCCGGCATACGATACCGAGAAGCGTTCTGTCTCGGACAGCGCGTTGATATACTCAGAGTCTTCCGGATGATAATCAACGACCATGACATTAATGACATCTCCCGCCGCGGTTTGCCTTCGGGGCAGGCCGCCCTGCAGGGGTTTATCGGTTTTTCCCGGAAATTTTACGGTAAAATTACTGCCTTTTCCCGGCAGACTTTCGACCCTTACCGCTCCCCCGTGCGAATCCACAATATTTTTAACTATCGCGAGCCCCAGGCCGACTCCGCCGAACCGGCGTTTTGAGGATGAATCAACCTGAAAAAACTGATCAAAAACCTTGGACTGCTCCGAAGCGGGAATACCTATACCGTTATCGCAAATACTGCAGACCGCGTTTTCCCCTTCATTATAAAGCTTGATCACTATCCTTCCGTCTTTTCCCGTAAATTTCAGTGCGTTATCAAGAAGATTGTAAATAACCTGCGCAATCTGTTCCCGGTCGGCGGAAAGCCCGTAATTGCCGGTTTTTTTTGAGAAATCAATCTTCGCGCCGGCGGCTTCAGCCCTCGGCAGAAATTCTTCGAGACATTCAGATATTATTTCAGCGAAATCGGTATGAGAGGTCTCGCTGCGCAGTTTACCGCTCTCCATTTTAGTATAGTCAAGCAGGTTGTCTATAAGTTTAAGAAGCCTTTCGGAATTTTTTCCGATTATCGAAAGCTGATGTTGCTGGTCCGGGCTTACCGGCCCGCTCTCCCCCGAAGCCATCAGTTCTGTAAATCCTTTAATTGAAACAAGCGGTGTGCGAAGTTCATGACTGACATTCGCCAGAAGATTGGTCTTTACTTCATCAAGTGATTTAAGCTCCTTATTGGAACTGATCAGTTCTTCATTCATCCTGATAAGAGTTTCTCTTGCCATTTCCATATCACGCCTGACCCGCGCTTCCTTTAGCTCACGTTCTACCGCGGGAAGAAGCCTCGTGAGATTGTCTTTCATGATGTAGTCATGAGCGCCTTGTCTCATTATATCGACCGCGGTACCCTCTTCTATATATCCGGAAATTATAATAAACGGAATATCATATCCGGTTTTTTTCAGGACCTGAAGGGCTTCTTTACCGTTAAAATCCGGCATGGAAAAATCGGATATAACAAGGTCCCACTCTGCGGAATACAAGGCTTTTTCCATTGCCTCGGCATTATCGACCTGCATATGACTGCACTCACAGCCTCCTTCGGAAAGATGCGCGGCAACCAGCTTCGCGTCTCCGGGATTATCCTCCACAATCAAAGCCCTGAGTTTTTTCAAGCCTTTCCCCTTTCTGCGTCCCGGAAAACCATTTTATCCATAAAATATTCCTGAAAACGAGGCTCATTGGAAAGTTCGATATATTCCGCTGCTTCAGCGGAGGAGGAAGGCCCGGGGGAACCGAATTCAAAAAGAAACATCTCCGCCCCGGTAAGAGAAGCATTCCCGACAGGTACTGTCATTTCGGCCGCGTCCGGAATTATACCAGTATAGACAGCGTTCCTGACATTTATATAATTACCCATCGCTCCGGCGAGACATACTCGGGAAAGGTCCTGCGGGCTTGCGCCGGATTTGTCGAACAGCATGCATATTCCGGCTCTTACTGCGCCTTTAGCAAGCTGAAACTGGACAATATCGTTCTGATTGAGCCTGATACCGTCAGCAAGTTCAATAAAACCGCCGGGATCTTTTATCATCCCTGAGCTGTCAATAAGACCGTTTCGTAAAAAAACAGCCGCGGCGTCGATCAGACCGGACCCGCAGATTCCGGAGGGTGAGATATTTCCTATTATCGAAAATTCAGGCCCGTCGTTTATATGGTCTATGGCTCCCGGCAGCGCGCTCATCCCGCAGGAAATATTTACTCCTTCGAAAGCCGGACCGGAAGCGGTCGAACATACATAAAGAAAATCCCTGCATCCGAGGACCATTTCGCCGTTGGTACCAAGATCCACGGCCAAAACAGGTTTCTTTGATTCTCTGATTCCTTCTGCATAAATCAAAGAAACAGTGTCTCCACCCACAAATCCGGAGATATTGGGGAAAATATATACATCAGCGCCGGGGTTTATAAAAAGGCCTGTATCAGAAGCTTTTATGTTTACGGCGGCCCGGTTATGCGGCAAAAAAGGGGCACGGCCTATTGAATCTACAGGATAACCGAGAAAAAGATGATTCATTACGGTGTTTCCGGACAGGGCGGCCTTTTCAATCCGCTTAAGGCAGTCTTCGGGGCAAATGTCTGTAATAATCCCGTTTATTGTCTGGACAACCTTTTCCCGCATCAAACCGCCTTTACCGGCGGCATTTATGCGGCTTATGACATCGGCCCCGAAAGAGGCCTGCAGATTTTTTGCTCCGCCACTTTTTACGACTTTTTTATTTTCAAGATCCACTATCGAAACGGCTACCGTTGTTGTACCTATGTCTACAGCGAGGCCAAGCGGGGAATCGCTGCTTTTCTCAAATGCAACTTCGCTTTTTAAAACCGAAAGCGGGCCTTCCCCTTTTTCCGGAAAAGATATTTCCAGTCCCTCTGCCGGTACTTCATGAAGACAGGCGAGTCTTAATCCGGATTTTATTTCTTCTTTGCTGAATATTTCTTTTTCTTTTGATCTGCAGGGAGGCAGCGGCCCTTTGGTAATTTTCACGGCGCATTTTCCACATTTACCAAAGCCGCCGCATGGCAAAACGGCATTTCGGGACGAAGAAGCCAATACCGCGCCGAGGTTCTCCCCCTCGCTGCAATTAATGCTTCTTCTCTCTTCTCTTATGAATATTTCCGGCATATTTAAACTCCTTCTAATGTATTATACAAAAACCGCCGACGTTTTTCAGCAATAACATCCGTAAAGATAAAAAACTTGCAATCGAAACGAAAAAGCGGTATTTTATTCCCGTTATGAAAAGAGAAACATGGGGTTCAAAATTAGGCGTAATACTCGCCGTGGCCGGGTCCGCAGTCGGTCTCGGGAACTTTCTGCGATTCCCCGGTAAAGCCGTTGATAACGGCGGAGGGGCCTTTATGGTCCCGTATTTCATCAGTTTTATTCTTGTCGGAATTCCCATCTGCTGGGCAGAATGGGCCATGGGGCGTTCAGGAGGGAAATTCGGACACAATTCACCTCCCGGAATATTTGAGTCTATAATAAGAAAGCCTTCCTCCAAATATCTCGGGACCCTGTCTTTGATGATACCGATTATAATTTTTATGTACTACATATACATAGAAGCATGGTGCATGGGATATGCCTGGTATTTTCTGACGGGTAAACTTTCACTAGGCACCGACCCGTCCAGATACGCCGCGTTTTTCGAGGACTTCGTCGGCATGGGCGAAAACGGTGCGATTTTTTCACGAAGCGGGCTCCCGACCCTTTTCTTTCTGCTTATAACATTCACAATAAACTTTGTAATACTGTATAAAGGCATAAGAAAAGGAATAGAAAAATTCTGTAAAATATCCATGCCTCTTCTTATCGGATGTTCGGTAATCATACTTATAAGGGTGCTGACCCTCGGAACACCCGATCCTTCACTGCCGGACCAAAATGTAATGAACGGCCTGGGCTTTATGTGGAACCCGAAATGGGAGATGCTTAAAGACGGCAAAGTATGGATGGAGGCGGCAGGACAGATTTTCTTCAGTCTCTCTGTCGGTTTCGGGCTTATACTCACTTATTCCAGCTACTTGAAAAAAGATGACGATGTGGTCTTGTCCGGGCTCACCGCGGCCGGTGCCAATGAATTTTCAGAAGTAATACTCGCAGGGCTGATAACAATCCCGGCCTCATTCATTTTCCTCGGTGCCGACCCCATAAAAGAGGTGGCAGGCTCCACTCTCGGACTTGGTTTTTATACGATTCCGGTTGTATTCGGCCATATGCCGGCCGGGTCCTTTTTCGGGTTTCTGTTCTTTTTCCTGCTTCTTTTATCCGCTATTACATCGAGCATAAGCATGCTTCAGCCTTCAATAGCCTTTCTGGAACAAGGTTTTGGACTCGGCAGAAAAGCCTGCACGGTCGGGCTTTCTTTTATTACCGGGATAGGGATACTGGCCGTTATATATCTGACCAAAAACCTCGTCGCGCTTGACACAATGGATTTCTGGGCCGGCACCGCTCTTATCTCTGTTATGTCAACAATACTAATCATATTCTTCGGCTGGGTATTAGGTGTTGACACAGGGATCTAATAAAACAACAGCACCGCCGTGTTTAGAACTCCCCGCATCTTCAGAGTCAAACTCAACGCACTGCCTCCGGTTTACCTAATAGGGGTTTTCGCTCTCTGGATTAAAACCTCTGCCGGGGATTATATTAAAAACACTCTTAAAAATCCTGATATGCTCGTAACATTTATCGGGCTTATAATGCTCTTTATTTTCACCGTTCTTATGATACATCTCGCTGGGCTACGCTGGAAAAAATCAGGATTCGGGACCAAGGAGGTTGCGGAATGAATACCGGAGGATGGATAATGATGCTTGGTTCTGTTTCTCTCGTGCTTGTTCTTAACATCTTTACATTCTGGAAAATACTGAGCGAGAAAGACCCTTCGGAAAAACACCACGCTCCTCTGGATGTTGAGACAGGCGAAGAAGATTAAAAAGTCTAGACCGCCGTTTCTATGCCGGCGGCATATTTGGAGACTTTCCCCGCCCTTACCGGAAAAGCCTCTCCCGCTTTTTCATGATTAAAAGTATGTCCTGAAGGATACTTCAATTCTATCACTTTAAGTCCGGACAGTGAATGCACAGGAAGCCCTAAACTTTTGTTTCTGAATTTTCTCCAGTAAAGACCGTAGTCAAAAGTCAGGCGCACCTTTTTATCGGACGCGAGAAAATACCTTCTGTCATATACCGATAACAGCACCGGACGAAGAGACTTCATGCAGACTGCCGCCCCTTCAGGAAGTGAATCTCTGAATATCTTAGCAAAGTTTGAAGAACCCGGGTCCTCTTCAGAAAAACCGGGGAAAGGCATTTCAAAGACCTCTTTTCGCCCTTCGAAACCTTTTTTATATTTGAATTCCAAAAAGCAGCCTCTGTTTCCGCTTCCCGGGTACCATCTCAGCCTGACTTTCATCCTTTCGGAAATACCCTCAGCGGCCATCCTGTAAAGCTTAAGGTCTTCTGTATCAAAATAAAGGCTGCATACCCTTCTTTCCGTATATATTTCACGGAAAAACAACCTGCTTAGTTTAATCCTGGACATAAGATACCCCGAATCCAGTCCGTATGAAGGAAACTTTCTCTCGAATCTCGGATCCGTATTTTCTGAAAAAGAATTAAAAAGCTTTATTTCCAGGAGAACTCCTCTTATTCTTCGGGATACAATTTTTTAACCAGCGCCCCGGGATATTCCGTACAAGCCGTATTATCAGGGCTAATGAAAGAACCTCTCTCAAGGACACATTTCTGAGGTTCTGTGCCGGCGGAGGCTGAATCAAGATATAAATTTCCGCCTCCGTATTCAGACTTCTTCTGATAAACGGCGTAGTTGTAAACGCATCCGTTCAGCTCTACGGCTCCCACATAAACAGATGAAAGGTCCTTCGTTGCAATGCCTATAAAGCAATTCTTTAAATCAGAGGACGAGATATCTATCCTGCTTCTCTCACCCGCGCTCAGTCCTTTATCACCGCAGCCGTCAACCCGGACGTCTCTCAGTTCCGCGTTGCTGCCCGAAAAATCAAGAGCATCGTTCCCGACATTAGAAAAGGCAGTATTCAAGACACTGCCCCGGCTAAAGTCGGAGTCGAGCGCGTCACTGAATATTCTCTGAAAACGGCAGTCGCTTAAAAGGAAATCAGACCTTATTATATTAACGGCGTCTTCCCCGCGTGAATCGAGGAAAGAGCATCTTCTAAAACCGACGGAAGATTCATAAACAGTAAGCCCGGTCCCGATAAAAACCGTATTATTGAAAACAGACGAATCCTGCGCGGTGCCTGAAATTATCATCTTTCCTTTAACTCCCGGAAGTGATTTTATTATAACCGGGCTTTCCTCCGTGCCTCTTGATATCAACGGAGAATAAGAAATGACAGAGGCGGAAGAACCTATAATAAGCTCTGCCCCGGGTTCAAGAAATACTGTTTTCCCTTTTCCGAAAATAAGAGTATCGGACAACCGGGATTTACCGGGAAGTACACGTATGTTACCGCTTCGGAGGTCACTGTCTGTTTTTAATTCGTCAGGGATTCTCTCTTTTCGTTTATCTGTCAGGGATTTTGCCAGCTGCCGGTTATAATAAGACCGTTCGGAAACAAAAACACTGCGGACTTCCGGGATTCCGGACAAATGATAATAAATGCTGGCGGAAGAGCAAGGAGCCGGAATAGAAAGGGGAATATATTCCGCGGGTTTTGAAAATTCGCCATGAGGTAAATATTCAGAAAACGGAATGCTTTTGCCTCCACCGCGGCAAACAGCCGAATCGATATACAGGGGTGTTCTTGCCGCATTGGCGACACTGAAATAAAGCCGGCCCCCGGCTGCGGAATCGGTGAAAGCCAGCAGTCCTTTATAAGGGCGGATTATCCTGCGAAGAAAGTCCCGGTTTGCTTCAAAGGCAGATGAAGAGAAATTATGATTTCCCTCAGCGTCGGAGGCGAGTGCTTTTTCGGCCGAGACCTTTTCTTCTTTTATTGAGTCGAGAAAACCTTCAAGCCATCCCGGTTCGGTATATTCATTAAGGGCTTTATTATACAGGGAGATTAAAAGAGAATCAGAATTAAAAAGAACAGACAAATGAGAATTCCGTTCATAGAATGTTGAATAGATACGGAACCCCGCATTGCCATCAAAACCTATGGGCAGAAACTTTTCAGTAACCGGATTAAAATAAAAACGCATATTGGTTGTTATATAGGCGTGCTGAGCTCCGAAGATATCCGAAATTGCATAATACTTCGCGAGTGCCTCAGTATTAAAAACCTCTCCGACAGAAGCCTCTTTGCGCCGGAAAGCCTCAAGAAGAGCGGCGCCTTTTCGGAACAACCGGTACATGGAACTGTCTTTTCTTACTTTCTCAGATCGGAAAGCGTCTATCTCCGCTTTAAAATAGGACTGGTCCCTCCAGCGGTAATCTTCCAGAAACCGCATTACCGGGCCTTCGCGGTATTTTCTGTTTTCAATCAGATTACGGTCAAAATGCTCTTCCATGGCATATATACCCATGGGTTTGCCGTTTTGAAATACATATACAAAAGAATACCGAAGCGCAATAACACCTTCTTCCGCGAGCGCTTTTTGATAGATCCACTCCATTATGCCGTGTCTGACCGAAGGATCCTGGAGAGAAAAAACACGCATACCCCTGATTGATTGTCCGTCCTTTACTTTAACCCTGTAAGACCATTTTTCACCGGCCCAGTGGTCAGGAAAATCTCCTTTAAGCCTGAGATCAGTTCGAAAGTTCTTATTGTTCCAGGTTATTCCGGCCGAAACAAAATCATCCGGCCCTTTTTCGAGAAAACCCTTTTTTAAGGCGTTTTCCCTTTTATAGACTATTTTCTGAAAAGCCTTGTATTTAATGTCTATACGGAGAGTATCAATTGGCGGAGAAGGATTTCCGGAAAAGAAATATCTC
>CAYNYI010000030.1:0-28989 GCA_964401455.1 uncultured Fibrobacterota bacterium | reverse complement strand
ATGACAAGTTAATGGCCCTTAGGTTTAACCGTTATATAACAGAATTCTATTTCAGTCTTATAAAACGTAAAAAAATATATGGCAAATTGCCTTCAGTTTTTCCCGTATTGGTTTACAGCGGAAAATCCACCTGGAACGCACCGGTTGAATTACAAGACCTGATAAGTAATGACATTCCAAAGCGGTATATTCCATCTCTCAAATATTACCAGATATGTATTAATGAATATAAAAGAGATGATCTGGAAAAGATTCATACCGCCCTTTCGGCAGCCATGATAGCCGAGAATACCAATCCTGAAGAAGTTGACAGGAATTTCTCAATAATAAAAGAGATTATAAAAAAAGAAAATGCTTCCGAAGTAAATGATTTGAAGAATTTTCTCCTCAATTTATTTGATAAATCTAAAGAAACAGAATATATTAATAGAAAGATAGAAAAATTGTCCCTGGAGGAAGGCATGTCGATATTTACAGAGAGTTTTAAGAGAAAAGAGAAAGAGGATATTCAAAAGGGTATCAAGGAAGGCATTAGCAAGGGCATTGAAAAAGGTATCGAGAAAGGCAAAATCGAAGACGCCCGGAGGATGCTGAATAAAGGATGCGATATAGAATTTGTTTCTGAAATCACCGGGCTTTCCCGCAGGAAAATCTCCGCGCTTAAGAAAAAATAAACTGTTTTAAACAGACCGCGGATATTTTCACTCCCAGAAAGTATCACGGCAAATTTAACTTGCCTGAATTTCTGAAAACAATTATTTTATCACCCATGAAAAAACGGCGGCTTAGCTCAGCTGGTTAGAGCGTCGGAATCATAATCCGCAGGTCCGGGGTTCAAGTCCCTGAGCCGCTAAAAATAAAAAGGAACCGGAAAATCCGGTTCCTTTTTTTATCTGTAATTTTCAGTCCGCTTAACAACTACACTACTTTTATTCCCTGCATGAGAATAACCGCAACAAGCGCGAGAATCGCGTAAAATTCCGGAAAAGCGGCAAGGATCATTGTATTACCGAAAACATTATGACCGCTTCCCATCGCGGTGATTCCGCTCGCGCAGACTTTACCCTGATAAATAGCCGAAATCATCGCGGCAAAACCCATCGCGATACCCGCTCCGAGAACAACCGCGCCTTCGGCAAGGCCCATTCCGGGAACAATAGTTCCTGAGTAAATGATATAAGCTACAAAACCGTACAGACCCTGCGTAGCGGGAAGGCCGGCAAGTACCATACCGGTACCGAAAGATTCCGGACGCTTTTTAATCATCCCGAGAACCGCGGAGCCGCCGATCCCAAGTCCCCAGGCCGAACCGGCTCCGGAAAGACCGACCATAAGTCCCATACCTATCAAGGCGAAAACATATCCCATTTTAAATCCTCCTTTATTTTAATAATTAATCTGATTTACTATACTTTTTGAAGAGTGAACGGAGAATATTCACTTCCTCCACCCTCAAAATCAAGGTTCTTATAGAACTCAACAAAAGTCAGCCTCAAAGGATGAACAAAGGCGCCAAGTAAAGCCAGCCCAAAGTTCAGCGTATGCGCGAATAAAAGAAGAGGTACCGTCATCAGGATTCCCGGAAAAAGCCCGCCGTCAATAAACCCAAGGGCGATTCCATTAAAAGCACTCGCCAGAAGCCCGCTTGCCAGACCAAGAGCAAAAATCCTTAAATAGGAGAGTATGTCCCCGACAATACCTGTTGAAAAATTATAGAGTTCCCACAAACCTGTAAGCGGACGGATAAAAATCTTCTTCTCGGGACTGTTGAAAAACAAAAGCATAAAAAGACCGCCAAAAAGAAGGAGCTGCCCGGCCCATACCGGAGGGGCCGAAACCCATGCTCCTATAGAGAGCGCTCCAAGCTCATAGGTACTGATGTCTATTCCTGTTACACCCTTAAAACCTTCCTCAGGGCTTCCCTTTGAGATCATCACAAGAAGACCGAGTATCATCAGAAATGTTCCGGCCGGATCAATAAACCACAGCCAGCCTTTCTGTTTATAGTTATTATAGCACTTCAATGCGACACCGAGAAGCACCTGTATAAAACCGAGTACGACAGAAAAGCCCATCGCGGGAAAAGCTTTAAGGTCCTTGTAGGACCCGAGAAAAGCTATTTTGGAACCAATAGAAGAATCTATCATATAGTCTGGATTACCCTTAAGCATAAAAATATTCTGACCGAAAAAACTGTTCAGAAAAAGTCCGCTCAACATGGTAATTCCGCCGAGGATCATTCCAACTGTAAAATAGTTCCGAAACTGAACAGGACCTTTTTTATATGCAATAACCGACACAGCAAAAGTAAGAAGACCATACCCAAGGTCTCCGAGACATAAACCGAAATAAAGCGCGAAAAAAGGAGCAAAAAACGGTGTCGGATCTACCTCCCGGTAAGAAGGCAGTGACCGGATTTTTGTTATCGGCTCAAAAAGAGATGCAAACTTTCCGTTCCGCATCAAAACCGGAACATCGTCTTCCTCTGTCGGTTCACGGAAAGAAAAGTATCCGGTAAAACCGGTCAGAAAAGACGATACTTCTTTTTCTTTTTCAGCCGGAAGCCACCCCTCCAGACAACTTACCGTACCTTCGGCCTCTTCCCTCATGCTGATTTCTGCATCGGCAAAAGAAGAAAGATTATCGTTCTCGGCCTTCAGTTTAATAATATCGGGAATCGCGGAAACAAAAGAATTTCTTTTTTCTGTTAAAGACTCCGTCTCTTTCTTTTTTTCATCAAGTTCTTTATTTATTTCAGAAAGAGATTTCACAGGAACAGAGGCTTCCTGCGCCTCTTTAAAAACCGGCTTCTCTCCCTCATAAAACAACACAGCAAGAATATCACTGCCCTCCCCTGAAATAACAGAAAAGGCATAATCACTAAAAAAACCTTCAGAATATTTCTTTGCCGGTATTTCAAGAAACATCGAATTGATTCCGCGTTTTCCAAGCTCTTCGATTATTTCAGGATTAAAATCACCCCAGGGTTCTAACAGAGATTTGTCCTTTTCAAGATCAGCCGCCTGCTGCAGAAGAGAGTCAAGCTTATTTTCAATCGACTCATATTCATCAAGTGCTTTCAAGGCATCGACAGCCTTTATATCCCTCTTCGGAACGTTCTCATTTTCTTTTTCTATCTTCTTCAGGTTCGCCAGGGCGGCATCGCATCTTTTTGAAAGCGCCCGGGCCTCCTTATAATTCTCCGACAATACCTCGGCGTTCTCGTTTTCTCCGGACTCAGAAATATGTATGACTCCTTTTTCCTGAAGCGAAGAAAGGAACTTGCCTTTTTCCTTATGATATATAAGCAGCGTCAGTTTTTTCATGGGAACTATCATGAGGCTGCCTCCTTTTCTAGCCTGGCCTTAAGGATCTTCTGAGACGATTTGGCCAGATTTTCCTTATCTTCAAGAAATCTTTTTATTTTCAGAAGGGCCTGATTATATTCAGGTATCTGTACTTTTTCGTATAGATTAACTTTCTGGGTGGTTTTCTTTCGCGCGTATTCAAGCATTTCGAGCTTTTTCTCCGCCATTTTTTTCCGGACACGAAGCTCGATAACCGATTTTAAGATTTCCAGCCCGTCCGGCAGCCATCTGGGATTTCCGAACAAACTGTATTCTCCGGTTTTAAATCTGATATCGCCCAGGTATGGGGTTTTAACACCTGCGATGGACTTAACAGCGGTCTCTATATCGGCAATGGATAAAACGGGCGGCATCTCGCACCAAAACTCATCCAGATTTGAAAGGCCCCGCATCCTTGCCTCAAGCTGTTCCGAATATTCAGCAAGCTCTTTTTTGGCCGATTTAACCTCGTTCCTGAGCGCGGCTTCTTTGGCCTGGAGCGTGGGAAGAGCGTTCAGGCGAACCTTGAGCTCTTTGTTCAGCTGCTGGAGAAAAGTCTTATTATATTGAAATTTAATAGCCATAAATATCCGCCGGAATTAATCCTTAATTTTCTTTCCAGTATTTCTCGACCAGTCCCTGCTTTACGCCGACCTCCTCTTTGGAAAAATATCTTCCGAATAGGCCCCATGCCGTATCAAGCATCTTGTCTGTACCTATGTTGACATCGATAGCAAGCAGATCGTTTGAATATTCTTTAGCAAAATGCAGCGTCCGCTCGTCGTACTCTGTGAGGTCAAAGCCGTTTTCCTGCTTTGTTTTTGCATTCGCGGCATCGGCGTAAAGCCTGACACAGGCATTCATAACCTGCGGATGGTCCTCTCTTGTTTTCTTACCGATAACGAGCTGCTTAAGTCTTGACAGACTCCGGAAAGGATCGACAATAACTTTACCGATGTCTGTATCACGGCGCAGGTAAAGCTGACCCTCGGTAATATAACCTGTGTTATCGGGAATGGCGTGTGTAATATCTCCGCCGCTTAGTGTTGTTACGGCAATAATGGTAATGGAACCACCCGACGGAAACTGCACTGCTTTTTCATAAATTTTTGCGAGATCACTGTACAAAGAACCCGGCATACTGTCTTTCGAAGGAATCTGGTCCATCCTGTTGGAAACGATTGAAAGCGCGTCAGCGTAAAGAGTCATGTCTGTAAGGAGAACAAGGACCTTTTCCTTTTTATTGACAGCGAAATATTCCGCGGCCGAAAGCGCCATATCAGGAACAAGGATCCTCTCTACCGGAGGATCTTCGGTGGTGTTCATAAAACTTGTTATCCGGTCAAGGGCACCGGCACTCTCAAAAAGAGTCCTGTAATAAAGATAGTCGTCATTGGACATACCCATTCCGCCGAGAATAATGGCATCGGCCTCGGCCCTGAGAGCAACATCCGCCATAACCTGATTATAGGGCTGATCCGGGTCGGCGAAAAACGGGATTTTCTGTCCGGTAACCAGAGTGTTGTTAAGGTCTATACCGGCAATACCCGTAGCAATAAGCTCGGATGGCTGCTCACGCCGGACCGGATTTACCGAAGGGCCTCCGATTTCGGTTTCTTCACCTTCCACTTCCGGACCACCGTCGATAGGATCACCATAAGCGTTGAAAAACCTTCCGCGAAGATCTTCGCTGACTTTAAGAGTCGGAGGGTTGCCTGTGAATATGACTTCTGCATCCGTGGCTATGCCCTGCGTCCCCGGGAAAATCTGGAGGACAACCTGATTACCGTTTATACGGACAACCTGCGCAGGCCGGCCGTCAACAAAAGCCATTTCCTCATTGCTGACATTTTCGGCCTCAACCGTACAGGTGGCTTTTGTTATGTTTTCTATTTTTGTATAAATTTTCTGGAAAGCGGCGGTCTTCATCAGGAAGCCCTCCTTTCTTTGATCAGATCACTAAGCTCGTTCTCTTTTTGTTTAAAGCCTTCAGATTCAAATTCCTGATAATTCATCTGCTTGAAAATGTTAATCATCTTCTTGAAATATGATCCGACCTCCTCGAAACTGTCAAAAGAAAATTCCGTTTCACAGACATCAAGAACCTTGTTAAGCATATAACGCTGCCTCTTAATGGGAGAAGCGGAGTCTATTTTGTCAAAACCGTCCTGCTGAAGAATAATAAAGTCTATAACTTCTGACTTGTTGAATAGAATATGATAATCAATCGGAACACCGTCATCACCGAGTATGTTTATCTGATCGTGGGTTTCTTTTCCCCTGAGGAGAAGGTCCTTGATCTTGAGAACTTTCTCTACCCAGCCTTTTTCAAGATTTTCTTCGAGATATTCACTCATTTCATCGTATTCAAGGTATTTCGAATAACTCTCAACCGGGTCGATTGCCGGATAGCGCTTACTGTCTGCCCTGGCCTGCGAAAGAGCATAGAAAGACCTGGCGGCCTTTTTAGTAGATTCGGTAACCGGCTCTTTAAGGTTACCACCGGCCGGGCTGACCGTTCCGAGAAAGGTTATCGAACCGGTCGAACCGTTGTTTAGCTCCACAAAACCGGCTCTTGAATAGAAATTAGCGATCACCGCGCTGAGGTCCATCGGGAAAGCGTCCGGACCGGGAAGTTCTTCAAGCCTGTTGGACATTTCACGGAGGGCCTGTGCCCAACGGGAAGTACTGTCGGCAAGGAGAAGAACCTTCAGCCCCATGGCCCTGTAATACTCGGCTATGGTCATTCCGGTATAAACACTCGCTTCTCTTGCCGCTACGGGCATATTGGAAGTATTACATATAATAATGGTTCTTTCCATTAACTTGCGGCCCGTGCGCGGGTCATCAAGTTCCGGAAATTCCTTAAAAATTTCAACAACCTCATTTGCACGCTCTCCGCAAGCGACAACAATTATGAGATCAGCTTCAGCATGCTTCGAAATCAAATGCTGCAGAACTGTTTTGCCGGCTCCGAAAGGCCCGGGAATAAAACCGGTTCCGCCTTCCGCCATAGGATTTAAAGAATCAATGACCCTTACACCGGTTTCAAGAATCTTGAATGGCCTGGGTTTATTTTTATATCCGGTAACCGGCACTTTAACCGGCCATCTCATGGTCATTGAAATATCCCGGGTCTCTCCTTCCGGGTTTTCTAAAACCGCGATAGTTTCTTTAACAGTATATTCGCCTTCGGATACTATGCTTTTTATTTTCCATTTTTTTTCAAGATTAAAAGGAACCAGAATTTTATGGTCTATCCATCCTTCTTTGACCTTTCCGATCCAGTCGGCGGCAATAACTTCATCACCTTCTTTAAGAACAGGAGTAAAGGCCCATTTTTTTTCTATATCCATGGCTTCGGTGTAATTTCCCCTTTTAAGAAAAACACCTTCCATGCTGTCGAGGTTGTTCTGCAGGCCGTCATAGTTTTTTGAAAGCATCCCCGGACCAAGGTCAACCTCAAGCATTTTCCCTGCAAAATCAACCGGATCACCGATTTTGAGCCCCCTGGTACTTTCAAAGACCTGGGCGGAAGCGATGTCTCCCGTAATTTTAATCACCTCGGCCATACATCTGTCGCCCTTGATATCGATATAGCATATCTCATTCTGGGCCACGGGACCGTCGGTTCTTATGTTCACCAGGTTGGAGACTATCCCAACCACCTTACCCTTGGTGCTCATTTTATTCCTCCATCTATTTATTCAACATTATAACTGTTTTCAAGATCATCTATTATTCTTTCGAGTTTCTTTCGGCCTTCTTCCGGATCCAGTGCGGCCCAACGCTCGGCGATCGACAACCGTACCGAAAAAGCCAGAAGGGTTTCAATGGAAAAGAGGTCGGGCACGGGCATCTCTCCCGCCATGTCTATTTTTATATCGTCAATTGCTTTCTCAGAAGCCGGTATATCGTCAAAATTGAGAGAAAACAGCTTTTCCGCCCACTGGAAATATGAGCTGAGACCGAAATCCGCAGCATTGCTTTTTCTAAGCATTTCTGTGACTTCATTTTCGTGAACCAGGCTTTTTTCAAGTGGAAGTTTGTGTCTTCTGCAGTTTATGGCGGCGAGAGTATTTCTGAAATCCATATCGAAGGTAAACCATGAAGCAATAAAACCGTTGGAGCACTCTCCGGCATATTCATAAAACATGGAATTCAGCTGGTCTTCCCAGGAAAGCCCCTGTTTAACGGGCCTGCTTTCCCGGTATGCCTTTAAAAATTCACTCATATATTCCGGAATGTCCGCCGGACGTTTTATCTCGGCCTGCATTTCTTCTTTGGTGTAATTTCCGAACGGGGAGAACTCTTCTTCTGATTCTGTCAAAAGGTTTATCAGATTTCTGTTGTCGAAAGGCAGTTTGACATAGGAAAACAGCTCACCGTCCTTCTCCGGGACAACCTCGCGCATATCCTCTATAAAATCTCCGAAAGAGGGGATGTCTTTTCCTTGCGAGCCCTCACGGGTTTCCCCTCGCGTTTCATTAATGTCCGGAAGCGCAGCAACCAGATAATAGTAAGATACTGCCATACTTGATTATTCTCCGAAGAGAAAGCTTCTTGTTTTAGGTCTGAGATATTTTGTGAAAAGTTCCCTGAAATCCTCTTCGGCGAAGGTTATCTTGTAGGTTTCGCCTTCGGGGCCTATCTGAAAACCTCCTTTAATGTCGTCAGAAAAAGAAACCTTTACTTTCCCCTGAAGTTCAGATGAAATTTCTGAAACAAATTTTTTCTCAAGTTCCGATTTTTCTTTTTCAGGAAGAACCACTTCGGCGCCCGATTCCGGCGACCAGGACGCAAGCAGTGTCTTTATGTATTCTTTTAAAATTTCCGGAGTCATAGAGCCGGAAAGACCTTTTTCAACTGCGGAAGCAGTTATCATGTCGGTTATTTTCTGCTGTATGGATTTGTATGCCTTCTGACCGGCAAGCTTCATTTCGGATTCATTTGTTTTTTTGACTTCAGCGGCTTCTTTTTTTGCGCGGTCAACAATTTCTTCGGCCTTCTTTTCCGCGTCTTTAACTATCTGTTCGGCCTTCTGTTTTCCCTCGTCCACAATCCGGGACGCTTCCTCTTCTCCTTTTTTTACACCCTCGTCATAAATCTTCGAGGTCAGCTCCTGTATTTTCTGCTCCATTTAATCCTCCCGGCGATTACCGTATGTCAAGAATATATTCCGTGGGAAATTATTATAACTATCTCTTTGGCCTTTTTCAAGAAAATTTAACTAACCCCAAAAAAAAATCCGTACAGTGTTGATGTTTTATTCAAGAACAGTAGCGGCCCCGCTTAAATAGAAGACACCGGCTACCGAACCGGTCAGGAGGCAGCCCAGGGTTGAAGCCAAAAGAGCCTTAAAGCTTACCGACGTTATGTCTGAAACTCTTGAGGGCGCTGCCGCTGAGATCCCGCCGGTAAAAATTGCGACCGAAGCGAAATGCGCAAAGCCGCACAGAGCATATGAGGTAATAACCATTGTCCTGGGGTTGCTGACAGCACCCGAGACGGCGGCGTTTGCCAGATCCTGATATGCGGCGACCTCCGTAACGATGGTTCTTGCTCCTATAATACGGGCGGCTTCAGCCGCTTCGTGGACGGGTATTCCCATAATCAGGGTGAAAGGATAAAAAACAAAACCAAAGATTCCCTTAAGAGACCATTGAAACTCCAAGCCGAAAATTCCGCCCGCAATATCTCCAAACCATCCGAGAATAAGATCCGCAAGAGACACGAACCCCAGAAATGCGATAAGAAGCGCCGCTATTCCGAATACCAGCTGAAGACCGGTTCCGGAACCTTCTATTACTGCGGCAAAAGGGGTTTCTTTCTTTTCATAATACCCCACCGCTTTTTTACCCATTGTTACGGGAGTACCGTTTTCCGGCACCAGAATTTTAGACATTATTACCGCGGCCGGCGCCGACAAAATAGAAGCCGAAACAAGATGCCCGGCTATTCCCGGAAAAACCACCTTCAGACTGAACAAATAAACCGCGAGAACATTAGAGGCGACCGTGGCCATCCCCGCCGTAAGCAATGTGCATAATTCGGAGCGGGTCATGTCTTTTAAGTAGGGCTTTACTGTAAGCGCCGACTCAACACCTACGAAGATATTGCTTGATGCCGCCAGAGACTCGGCTCCTGAAATATTCATATATTTAGAGAAGACCCCCGTAAAAATCGAGGTCACTTTCTGCATTATTCCGAAATGATACAAAAGAGCCATAAGAGACGAAAAAAAGATTATGGCTGGAAGCCCCTGAAAAGCGAGGAAAAAACCGAGCGAGCCTTCCTTACCCGGAGGAAGAGCGAGTCTTCCGAACAGAAACTCCGTTCCTGCGGAAGAGGACTCCAGAATTTTGACGACCGCTGTATTTATAAACGAAAAGAGTTTAACTCCGGGAGGAAATATAAATATAATAAGGGCAAAAACACATTGGATCAGAAGCCCCCAGCCGATAAGTCTGAAATTCATGTTCCGCCGGTCTTCTGAAAAGATCCAGGCAAACCCGAGAAGCACAAAAATTCCGCCGAAGCTTATCAGGTTATAAATTGTCATGAATCTCTGCCTTATTATTCAGGGTTGGCCTGCCGGAAAAGAAGCCGTCCTTCCTCGTCCCAGGCTTTTCTCATGACCCGCCTGCCGCTTTCATATATATCTGTGTATATCAAAATTCCGTCACGTGAATATATTCCTGATTCGCCGTGCGGACTTCCGTTCTTGTATTCTGTCCGGACACTCATTTGCCCGTTTTCAAAATATTCTTTTGAAACCCCTTCAATTTTTCCGCCCTGGTACTGCACCTCATATTTCAAAGTTCCGTCGGAATAATATCCCCTGCAGATGCCATCCGGTTTTCCTCCTGCAAAATTCCATTCCGACTCGAGGCTTCCTCCGCTGTAGTACCCTCTGAAAAAACCGTTAAGAACATTATCGGAATATTCGGCCTCGGCTTCCAGGTTACCGCTGCTGTCATATTTCTTCCAGAGTCCGTCCAGAATACCGTCTTTGTAACTTTTTTCATATCGGAGGATATTATTGTCGTCATAAAGTCTGCAGATACCGTTTTTTCTTCCGCCTGAATACTCGCATGTCCTGTCAAGCCGGCCCTCGTTGTCATATTTTTTCCTTATACCCGAAAAATTATCCTGACTTGTTCCCGAAAAAACATTTTCGGAAATAATTTTTCCTTCTTCGCTGAAGGTCTTCCATGGGCCGGTCTTTTTACCTTCCGTGAACAGGCCTTCTTTTTTCAGAACTCCGTTTTTAAAATATTCAAAAAACTTGCCGTTTTTTACTCCCTTTTCATATTCGGCTTTTTCTTTGACATTTCCGTTTTCATAATACAGCAGACCTGTGCCGTTTTTCCGGTCCGACTTATATGTGTATTCTTCGGCAGGTTTTCCGCTGTCATTAAATATTACCGTCCGGCCGTTTCGAAATCCGTCTTCATAAAAAGCTTCACGAAGCGGCTTCCCGTTTTTTCTATATTCTTTGACGATCCCTTCTTTCTCGTCAAAACGGAAATTATATAAAACCCGGACCGTGCCGTTTTTATAAAATTCATGGCATTCTCCATGAGCATCACCGTCTCTGAAGCGGTATTCGGATTTCAGCGTTCCGTCCGGATAATACTGTTTACGTATGCCGTTCATGCGCCCGTCTTCAAATTCCGCGGTTTCCTTTATTGTTCCATCCGGATAGTAAGATGTCTTAATACCTGAGAGCACTCCTTTATCATAAGTTTCAACAAAACGCAAGGAGCCGTCTTCAGAAAATGTTTTCCACTTTCCATTCGGAATCCCGCCTTCGTATTTTATCTCGAATCTTGTTTTTCCGTTTTTGTAAAAAAATTTCTGAACACCGTCTAAACGGTTGTCTTTGAAGCTGTATTCAGCGTAAACATTCCCGTTGTCCCGTTTTTCGAGAACGTTTCCGTCCGGAACACCGCCTTTTATAAACTCAGACATTCCGTGTTTTCTGCGCACCTGAACGCCTATGGTATCTTTTTCTTTTAAATAAACGTATCCGTGCGGGTTATCCTTTTTTCCGAGCGGTACTCTTATAATTTCAGCGGAGGAAATAACAGCGAGGAGAAAAACTAAAGTTAAAATTCTCTTCATGAAATTTTCTCCAGCTTTTCAAGTTCCGCAAACACCTTTTTCAGAAAGGAAGATTCTCTGTAATCATAGTCTTCGAGATAAGCGAGCGACTGAAGCCCCTTCCGGTTTCGGCGGGCCGCGTTCCTTGCCGTATAATCCCCCCGTGAAACGGCTTCACGGAGCATAGAGAGAGCCTTTTCCAGGTGGTCGTCCGCCGACCAGGTTGTAAGTGACGGATCATCAATAAGAGATTCCAGCTCTTTTTTTATACCTTTTGCGTTGCCGTCTTTTGAGTGAAAAATCTGCGTAAACTTACGGCTGTCGGCCGCGTAATACGCCACGCGGGCCTTTTCGGCGGAAGAAAAAACACCGTCAGCCTTGGCAACCGCGAGGTATAAATGGGCCTCGGCGGTTTTTACCGATGATAGTTTCTCAGAACCGCTCATCTGCCTGACTTTCCCTGTTTTTTACCGGAATTGACCGCAGCCTCCAGGGTCTTGCTGTCGCCGAGGTAATAGCTCTTTAAAACAGACAAATCCTTTTCATCAAGTTCATATACGAGCGGTATTCCGGTGGGAATATTGTAGCCGGATATTTCATCGTCTGTCATTTTACTGAGGTACTTCACAAGAGCGCGGAGACTGTTTCCGTGGGCCGCGATTATGATTCTTTTTTTATTTTTGATAGCCGGGGCGATTGTGTCTTCCCAGTAAGGCATGACTCTTCCGACAGTGTCCAGAAGACTTTCGCACCGCGGAATAACGCTGCCCGGAAGATGCGAGTACCTCGGCTCTTTTCCCGGAAATCTTTCATCTGAAGCATCAAGCGCCGGAGGCGGAACCGCATAACTCCGTCTCCATTTAAAGACCTGTTCTTCTCCGTGTTTTTCGGCGGTTTCCTTTTTATTAAGCCCCTGCAGAGCGCCATAGTGCCTTTCGTTCAATCGCCAGTTTCTGAATACCGGTATCCACATAAGGTCCAATCCGTCTAAAACCGCCCAAAGCGTACGCACCGCCCTTTTCAGCACCGATGTGTGTGCTTCATCAAAAACATAGCCGTCTTTTTTTAAGAGCTCCGCGGCGGCAAGAGCCTCCTTACTCCCTTTTTCCGAAAGATCAACATCCGTCCAGCCAGTAAAAAGATTTTCATTGTTCCAAACGCTTTCACCGTGCCTCAGCAAAACAAGCTTAACCATATATTGCCTCCTTTAACCCGCTGCGTCTATAGAACCGCGGGGAATAATTTCATAAACAGCCTTTTTCACAAAATCTCTATGCCTGAAATCATCGCTGCAGATCTTTTTATTCCATACAATAATATCAAGATCAATGGTCCTTGGGGCGAATTTGTCTTCCGTTTTTATTCTGCCGAATTCTTTTTCAACAGACTTAAGATATTCCCTGAATTCTTCAAAACTTTTTTCCGTAAAAAAAAGAAGAGCCCAGTTCAGATAATCTCTCCCGCCTTTTTTCTCAACAGGTTTGGTATAAAGCGGCTTTGTGCTTTTTTCGAAATCTCCTGTTTTTGAAAAAAAGTCCATGACTTTTTCATAATTTTCTTCAGGTTTTATATTTGAACCGGCGAAAACCACGCATTCACTTATCATCTCTGTTTCTCCTGAGAGTGACGGAAACAGATTCCGCAAATCTGAGGGCATGGGGTTTATCTATTTTTACTTCCGCTTTATTCACTCTTTTATTTTCCATTATAATCCCGAGAAGCACAGAAGCCAGTTTCTCCACAAGAAAAAAAGAAGAGTTTTCTACACGGTCTATGATCTTTTTTGATATCTCTCTGTAATTGACGGTATGCTCAATACCGTCCGACTTCTCGGCCTCGGAAGAATCGTATTCGAAACTTATATTGACAATAACATCCTGACGGTTATTTCTTTCATGTTCGTTTATACCTATGACCGTTCTTAATAAAAGGTCCTGTATATGTATCTCAGCCATTTTTAACGCTCTGCCCCCCGTCCGCGTATATGATATTACCTGTAATATAATCATTGTTCAAAAGAAAAATCATCGTATCTGCTATTATTTCAGGACTTCCTTTTTTTTGAAGAGGTATAATTCTTTTTTCGCCCTCATCCGAAACAGACGGGCTTCCGTCGAGCACCGGAGGCAGAATATATCCGGGAGCGATTCCGTTCACTCTGAAATCCGGTGCGTAATTCAGGGCGCACATCCGGGTATAATCGGCGAGCGCTTTTTTTGATAAAAGATAAGGTCCGTAATCCGGGGAGTTCTCATTAATCTTGGTGTCCAGGATATTGATAACATGCCCCCCGGAGCATTTACCGAAATACGTTTCTGAAAGAAGAAACGGAGAGAAAAAGTTTATTCTGAAATATTTTAAAAGACCGTCATATCCGCATTGACCGGTTTTTACCCTGTCGAAAACAGACGCGCTGTTTATCAAAAGAGAAAGGTCGGGAAAAACTTCAAGAACTTCGTCCATAAGAACGCCCGCTTTTTCGGGGCTTGAAAAATCCGCGCTGAAAAAAGCGCATTTGCGCTTTTTTTGTCTGATGAGCTCTGCTGTTCTCTCAGCGTCGTTGCGGGAGTTCAGATAATGAAGAGCAATATCGTATCCTTCATCGGCAAGCCGGAGAGCGAGATGTCTTCCGATTCTTTTAGCGCTGCCGGTAACAAGAGCTGAAGGAATACGCGGCCTACTTTCCGATAAGGTTTAAAAATTCCGTCCTGGTAGAGGAGCTGCTCCTGAAATGGCCGAGCATGCAGCTTGTTTTCATGAGGGCATTCTGCTTCTCCACCCCTCTCATCATAACGCAGAGGTGCTGTGCATCAATTACCACACCAACACCGGAGGCTCCGGTGTATTTCATTATTGTTTCCGCTATTTGTCTTGTAAGTACCTCCTGGACCTGCAGCCTTCTTGCGAAACAGTCGACAATTCTCGGAATTTTCGAAAGACCGATGATTTTTTTTCCAGGCAAATACGCGACATGGCATTTCCCGATAAACGGAAGCATATGGTGCTCACACATAGAGTAGAGCTCTATGTCCTTTACAATTATCATGTCGTCGGTTTCGGCTTCAAACAACGCATTGTTGACAATAGCGTCGATGTCCATTTTGTAGCCGCGGGTTAAAAACTCCATGGCGGCAGCGGCCCTTTCCGGCGTTTTTCTGAGCCCCTCGCGGTCCAAGTCTTCTCCGATATCACGGAGTATCTGTTTGAAATTTTCTTTCATTTTTTTCCCCGGGTTGAAACTAACATCTGAAATATAAAATATTTTCAGAAGCTGATATTCCATTAATTTAAAAGGCGGTCAAAAACGGCAAATTTCGTATTTGACATGATTTATTAGATATGGTATATTAGAGCCCTGGCCGCCAAACCACATATCATTAATTTGCCCCGCAATAAAAAATTCCTAAGAATTGGACTTAAAAACTCCGGCGTTCTCCTGTTTTGCCGCGAGGCAATGTCGTGTGGTTTGGCGACCAGACACGAAGGTGGGACGTCCGGAGTTATTGTTATTATAATTTATTTTAATAAATTTTTTTACCTAAAACAATCGTATTCAAAATAAAGAATTCTTATTTAAACGAGTATGCAAAAAACGTGCTGTTATTTCTTTTTGTCAACTTTTGATCTATTTAGAAAGTCATAAAGAACATGTTTATTTGTTGACACAACACACAAATAAACTTTATATTATTGATATGGTCGCCAAACCGTTAAAACACCCTGATCTCGGGTATCCTTCCCGGGTTTTATTAATTCCCCTGTGCGTGGGTAGAGATTTTTAACATATGACAGGGTCCGATAAAAAAATTTCTATCTTGAATCTTTGCGGCATTGATCAGGAAGCGGAAATAATTTCCGAATTCCACAAAAACGGTTATTCAGCAAAAATAACAACGGCGGAGAGTTTTATTGAATTCTGTGAAAAGATTGCCGGGAGCGCCTGGAACCTCGTTCTTTGCCCAAACAATCCGCACGATTCGGCAATTACATCAGCGATAAAACATCTCGGAAAAAAACTTACCGACGAAGCTCCGTTTATTGTTATAAACAATCCGGGAAAAAAAAGCGAAGGCCTTGCCTCCCGCTTTCGCTATTCGGCGGAAACAATAAACCAGCTTCCGATTGTATTTAGAAAAATAAACTATGAAGAAAAATCCGTTTCATCTACTTCCAATAATTTTTTCGGAATCAGCAGTCCGGCTTTTATTATAGACGGTAATTTCGTTATTATCGATCAGAATGAGAAATCAGAAAAAGAATTCGGAAAATGCAAAAACAGAAAGTGTCATGAAATTATCTGCAAAAGCGCCGGTAAGCATGACAACTGCTCCCTTAAAACTGCGCTGCGCGACAACCGTACAGTAATGGCGGACCTCAATACGGCTGATCGTAAGCTTCAAATATTCGTATTCCCTGTTGTAAACAATGCCGATGATAAACTGAATTTCATGCTTATCGCTGAAAAACAGGAATCAGAAAAAACAATGCTCCCGGTTTGTTCCTACTGCAGGCGAATACGGGCAAAGGATTCTGCGTGGGAAAGATTTGAAGACTATTTTCACAAAAACAAAGCCATTTATTTCAGCCATACAATCTGCCCTTCCTGCCACTCTCTATATATTGATTCTCCCGATCATTGAAAAAGCCTCTTTTATTTGTTATAATTGAAACAGCGGTGCAATTCAAATGCAACATTGGCTTTGTAGATTATAGCTATGAATAAAGACCCCTCAATACTCGTCGTAGACGATGAAGAAGACATTTTAGAGCTCGTCGCCTACAACCTTGAACGTTCCGAAAACAAGGTGTTTAAGGCAAAAGACGGAGAGTCTGCTCTTGACACTTTGTGGGACGAGAACATTGATCTCGTGATCCTTGATGTCATGCTTCCGGGAATGAACGGGCTGGATGTTCTCCGCACAATGCGCGATGACCCCAGAACAGAATCAATTCCGGTAATCCTTTTAACGGCCAAATCAACAGAAATCGATAAAATAGTCGCTTTCGAGCTTGGCACCGATGATTATATCTGCAAACCGTTTTCAGTAAAAGAACTTGTAGTACGCTCCCGGGCGATTCTTAAGAGAGTCCACGGATATGACAAGAATGTCATCTTTACAAAAGGCGATCTACAGGTTAACTTCAATAAGCATAAGATAATGGTAAAAGACCAGGTTCTGAACCTTTCGCCTAAAGAATTCGCCATTCTCGAATACCTGTATAAAAAAAGAGACAAAGTCATGTCCCGGGACGATATTCTTGAAAAAATATGGGGAATGGACTCAACAGTCGATATACGCACTGTTGATGTAAACATTACCCGCCTCCGGGACAAGCTCGGACCGGTAAAAAAAATATTGAAAACCGTCAAGGGATACGGCTATATTCTTGACCTGGATGTTCTCTGAGAAATCCTGTACAATCTTCTTGCTTTACTAAAACGGTTAAGAATGAAATCTCTCAGATATCGGCTTCTTCTGCCATTTTCCCTTATACTTATAGCCATCCTTATTCTGATAACTGTTGTTTCAGCGGCCGGTTTTAAAAGATTTTATATAAATTCAATACAAAACAGCCTGTCAAGACAACTTTATTTAAGCGCTAAAAACTTTCCTGTTCACTCTGTTCCGGATACCGGATATAACCATGCAATACAAGATCATTGTGTTTTTCTTGATAAATATCTTGAATGCAGGGTCACTTTCATCGATAAAAGCGGGCTTGTAAAAGCGGATTCCCGACTCAAATTTTCCGTTTTACCTAATATTGAAAACCATTCCGGCCGCCCGGAAATCGTAATGCTGAAAAATAAATCGCTCGGGATTTCTCAAAGATACAGCGAAACAGTTAAACGGGAAATGCTCTACCTCGCCGCGGGAATAATTAGCGGCGACAGCAAAAAGGGATATCTGCGTTTTGCAGTAAGTCTTGAAAGAATCGAAAACTATCTTATTTCTGTTTATGTAATTATGGCTGTCTCAGGAATGGCTTTTTTCATCATCCTCCTTTTTATAGGTTATAAAATGGAGCTCCGCACAGAGAATATAATAGAAGAACTGAATGAAAATTCATCACATATAGAAACAGGGAATTTCCCAAAAAGAAAATATGAGGGCTTCTCCCCCGAAACCGACAAGCTTTACAATTCTATAGACAAAACGAGCCTGAGAATTCAAAAACTGATTGACGGAATAATGCGGGAAAAAGAAGAAATCAAAGCCCTCCTTCTTTCTGTCTCAGAAAGCATCATTGCCGCCGATTCAGAATTAAATATTCTCTTTTCAAATGAAAACGCGATCCGTCTGTTCAATGTTCAGCATAAAAAAATAACCGGAATGCCGCTTATAGGTTTTACTCATAATCCGGACATTCAGAAAATAGCAGAAAAAACGATAAAAGAAGGTATAAAAAAAGAAAAGAATCTGACGATTCATTCGGGTATCAAAAGCTTCCATATAAAAACAGTCTGCGCGCCTATATATCTCTCAAAAAACAGAGACGAAAAACCGGCTGGAATTCTTCTTACTCTGGTTGACCTCACCGAAGAAAAAAACCTGGCGAGAGCCAAGACCCATTTTGTTGAAGCTGCCTCTCATGAACTTAAAACACCCATAACCATAATTAAAGGATACCTTGAAACCCTTGAAGACTGCAACGATAAAAAAACAATAAAAACGGGTCTCGGAAAAATGGGGCGAAACATAAAAAGGCTGGAAAACCTCGTGAACGACCTGCTTCAACTTGGTTATCTGGAGAGCGGGAAAATAAACTTCAGCTTTGAAAAATGTTCCATCAAAGAAATTATCGAAGAAATCGCTCTTGAGCTGAATACCATGATTTCTGAAAAAGAAGTTGGTGTAAATGTGGAGTGTTTTGAACCACAAATCGAAACTGTACCCGACCTTTTATATATTGTCTTGTTCAACCTCATAACAAATGCCCTTAAATACAACAAACAGGGGGGCAGTATAAGAATAGAATGCCACAGGGAAAAGGAAAGAAATATCCTAAAGGTGCTGGATTCCGGAATAGGAATACCCCGGGAACACCGGGAAACCATATTTCAGAGATTTTACCGGGTTGACAAGCACAGAAGCCGTGAATCCGGTGGTACCGGGCTGGGCTTGGCGATAGTTAAGCATATAGTACAAATACTTGACGGCCGTATTGCGGTAATCGACGGAATCAAGGGCGGAACAGGATTTGTGGTTTCTCTTCCATCCAATCCAACCTCAGAGAATCAATAGAACAAATATTTTTCATATTTATAACACTAATGAAGCTGAATCGCAACATGCTTGTAATGTATGTGGTCTATTTTATCAATGCAGGAAAAGGCAGGCTGAAAATATTTTAATTATCTGAAGGAGGACCTTAATGGCCGCTTTAAGAACCATGTTTTGTGTTGTTTTTTGTGTTTCGATGTTTTACTCTTGCAGTACTCAGGACCAGTCTATAAGAGTCAAGGGGTCAAGTACTGTGCTGCCGATCGCACAGAAAACCGCCGAAGTTTTCATGAACGACCACAGTGAATATGATGTTATCGTAGAAGGCGGAGGCTCCGGAGTCGGTATTGCCGCTCTGCTGGATAAAACCACGGATATAGCGAACGCTTCCAGGAAAATAAAAACAAAAGAAATTAAAAGATTTGAGTCCGCAGGGATTGAACCGAAAGTTCATGTTGTCGGTAAAGACGCTCTCACTGTAATAGTACACCCATCCAATAAGGTTCAGAATCTTACACTCGAACAAATTGACGCTATTTTCCGCGGAATAATTAAAAACTGGAAAGAAGTCGGTGGAAAAGACCTGGAAATAGTACCCATTGCCAGAGAAAGCAGCAGCGGAACATATGAATTCTTCAAAAAAATTGCGCTTAATAAAAAGGAATATACAAAAACCTGCCTTGCGTCATCATCCAACGGTGCCATGGTAAAGTCTGTTTCACAGACAGAGGGCGCAATAGGATATGCCGGACTGGCTTATGTAAATGAAAGCATCAAGGCTGTAAATATTCAAAAAGAAGACGGTGAAATCATTGAGCCGACTTTTGAAAACGCAACCAACGAATCATACCCTCTTGTAAGAGGACTTTATATGATTACCGCCGGCGAACCAACAGGTCTCGCTAAAACATACCTTGACTTTGTTTTTTCAGAAAAAGGTCAGGAACTCGTAAAGAAGGTTGGATATATCCCCGTAAAATAAATCCCGCTATCCTGTCATTTTATTAAAAACCGGCGAAAACCGCCGGTTTTTTTTTGCTCCACACAAACTGTCATCTTCTAAAAGTAACGTATTCGTAAAAAAAACGCAATCAAAACAAAATTGACTTGACACACAGCAGCAACAAAGCGTATTTTTTGTAGCATTGGTGAAAACCATGTGTAGCACGTCTGCATTTTTCCTGTAAAACAGCATTCCGGAGTTTCTCCGGCGTTGTGTTATTGTGTTAATTAATATTATTAATTTCCATGGAGGAAAAATGTATAAAAAAGTCCTGACGGTACTGTTCTCTGCGGCGTTTATTATATCCGCCGAAAAAAATCTCCCGGGTTTCTCACCCGAATGCAAAGTCTTTTCCGCCTACTACCTCGATATTTCCGGCACCGAGCAAAACAGTTCATTTTCTGACCGCGCAAACGGCTTTGAAATTTCACGAATTTACGCGGGAGGAAAATATCAAATCTCAGATAATATCAAAGCAAGAATCCTTACAGATGTTTCACGGGAAGAAAAAACCGGAAAACTGGAAACCTACGCTAAATACACCTATGCCGAATTCAACGCCCAAAAGATTAAAAGCTCCGTTTGCACCGGTCTTCAGGGAACAGGCCTGTGGAAAACACCGGAAAAATTCTGGGGCTTGCGCATAATAAAACATGCTCCGGCAGAGTCTTTCGGGAAATATTTAAAATCGGTAAAAAATGTTTTTGAAAACGCACCCGCAGAAGAAAATATTTCTGAATCTTTAGCCGATGCTCAAAAGTCCGGCTTTGATAAAGCTTCGGCTTATAATACCGGTTCATCTGCCGATATCGGACTAAAGCTTAAAACAAAATTTTCTCCGGGCTTCTCAATGAATACAATGATAAGAAACGGCACCGGCTATAAGGAAAAAGAGGACGACTTCTACAAAAATATCATTTTAAACCCGGTTCTTAAAACAGCCGGGAAAAAACTTCTTTTTTCGGCTGTTTTAGAAGCGGAGCCTTTTCGATCCCCCGACGGGGAAACGCGGATTAACGTTTTCTATGACCTTTTCTGCGGATATACTTCGGGAATTTCAAAAACCGGAATTAATTTCGGCTCCAAGGTTTTCAGCGCTCCGGAAGAAAATATAACAGCATTTTACGTTTCATTAATGGAAAATCTTTCCTTATCCGAGTCAGCATCGGCCTTTTTGCGGTTAGACTACTATAATACCGGGTTTTCTTCTTCCTCCGTACTAGACCTGTCTGACACGGAAACCGACGCATTTCTCTATATAGGAGGGCTGGAATATAAACTCCATAAAAAGGTAAGCCTCATACCGAATATTCAGTATCTCGATAAATCTTCCGCCGAAGAAAAGGATTCCGCCGAGCTCTATGTACATCTTCAGTTTAAATACTGAAAAGCCGGCGCAATATTTTCTTAACATTAATTTCCTAAATTTACGGCAGCGGGTACTTTAAGACCCGCTGCCTTTTTATTTATCCGGATTGAGTATATGATAAAAATTTCTTCGATTTATCGGCTTGCCCCGCTTTTTTTGTTTTTAACATACTCATATGTTTTTTCATCCGCAACGGTACTAAGGGGCGCAGGCGCCACTTTCCCCTATCCCCTTTATAAAAAATGGTTTTTAAAATATTCCGAAAACTCAGATGCGAGAATAATATACGAACCTGCCGGAAGCGGTACCGGAATTAAAAAACTGCTCTCAAAAAGTGTCGATTTCGGAGCCACCGACGCATTCTTGTCCAACTCCGAACTTTCAGCGGCGGGTTCTGAAATTATTCATATTCCGACATGCATCGGAGCTGTTGCAATTATATATAATCTTTCAGAAGCCCGAAACCTCTGCTTCAGTCCGGAAACCATCGCCGGAATCTTTTCGGGTACGATAAAAAAATGGGACCATAAAGAAATAAGAAAAGAGAATCCGAATGCAACTCTTCCTTCTGAGCAAATCAAAGTCATTCACCGGTCCGAAGGAAGCGGCACAACATTTATTTTTACGGATTATCTTTCAAAAGTCAGCAAAAATTGGAAAAAAAGCACAGGAAGAGGTAAAAGAGTCCGTTGGCAGACCGGGATGGGAGTTGAGGGCAATGAGGGAATGGCAGAATTTATCAGCCGCGTTTCAGGAAGCATAGGATACGCGCAGCACTCTTTCGCAGCAAACAGGGGGCTGCCGGCGGCCGCAATTAAAAACCGGTCCGGTAAATTCATAACCCCGAACCTGAAAAGCCTCTCTCTTGCCGCCGATTTGGCGGTTCCCGACGATTCAAGAATCATGATAACAGACACTCCTTCAGAAAACGGTTATCCGATAAGTGCCTTCACTTATATCATTGTTCAAAAAAAACAGGACTATGCGGCAGGTAGAAAAAAGCAGGCACGATCTCTATTCTCTTTTCTTGATTGGTGTCTTACCGAAGGTCAGAAATATACCTCCGGCATGGGATACGCTCCTTTACCCTCGTCAGTCGTTATTAAAGCGAAAAAAAATCTCAGAAACATTATCTTCGACCGGAGACCTTTAAATTGAAGATTTTTCTTCGGATTTTTATTCTGCTTCTTTTTTTAATTACCGGAAAAACAAACGCTTCGAGGCAGGAAATTATTATAGGAACTTACGACTTTTATCCACTTTCTCATCGCGGTGTTTCAAGAAAAGACTGTCTGTTTCCCTCTATTATAGAAAAAATCGCTCACAACGAAGGGTGGAAGATTACCTATAAAGACGATTCTTTTAAAAAACTATCTGATCTTCTGCATAAAGGCGAAATAGATATTCTTGTGGCTGCCCCCTTTAAGCAGATGAACTCCGATTCTGTCAAATTCAATTCCGAGACGGTGCTTTCAACCTGGGCCGACATTCATGTCCGGCCTGAAAATGAAATCCAGTCCGTTCTTGACCTCGAAAATATGGTTTTAGGGCTGGTGCGCGATGACCCTTATAATAAAGACATCCGAAATAATATAAAAAGTCTGAATTTAAATTGCCGCTTTGTTGAATTTAAACACTATTCAGAGCTTTTAAAGGCTGTTGAAAAATCATGGATCGACGCAGGGGCCGTTGACCGTTTATTTTCGGCTTTGAATTCTAAAAAATTTGACACAAAAAAAACCTCAGTAATAATTTCGCCGGTTGAACTTAGATTCGCTGTAAATTCCTCAAAAGCATCCTCGCTGCTGCCGGCGATAGATTATAACCTGAGAATAATGAAAAACAATCCTGATTCTTTTTATTATTCGGCCATTGAAAAGGTCATCGGGGAAAAAAACCAGTCGGAATTAATAAAAAAAGTCAAATACGCCGCCTTTATTTTTTTTGGCATTTTCCTGTTTATGTCTGTCCTCTCACTGGTTCTCCGAAACCGGATAAAAAGCCGCACAGCGGAACTGACCGAGAAGAATAAAAGCCTGAAAGAAGAAATCGCGAGAAGAACTAACGCAGAGAGTGCTCTTATAAACTCTAACCGTCTGCTTCAAAAAACATTTTCAAGCATGCTGGACGGTCTGTTTATAATAAATGAAAAAGCGGACAGGATTATTATATGCAACAAGGCGGCAGCTTCGCTTCTGAAATACACAGAAGAGCAGCTTTCGCGGACGGTCCCGGCAAAACTTTTCGCATATCCGGAAAAATGGACCGGCTTTCTAAGGTCTGTCAGAAAAGAGATACAGGAAAGAAGTTTTTACAACGACGAGGTCAGCCTCCGAAGAAAAAACAGGGAAGTTTTCCCCGCGGAAATAGCGGTAACACAGATTAGCGGACAGGAAAGCATCAACAATTGCTATGTGGTAATTGTTAAAGACATGAGTGTTCACGAGGCTCTTAAAAATAGCGAAGTGCGTCTGCGTCAGTCTCAAAAGATGGAATCCATAGGTACTTTGGCCGGCGGGATCGCCCATGACTTCAACAATGTTTTAACACCGGTCATAGGATACGCGGAACTGGTTATTGAGGATTTTGAAAAAGACCACCCTGACCGCATATATATGGAGTATCTCCTGAAA
The DNA here is from genome assembly GCA_964401455.1 of uncultured Fibrobacterota bacterium. Lineage (GTDB taxonomy): Bacteria > Fibrobacterota > OXYB2-FULL-49-7 > CAYNYI01 > CAYNYI01 > CAYNYI01. Next base: position 5,305 of record CAYNYI010000030.1, on the reverse strand, counting down.
GCAGCATACAGGGCTAAAGATCTTGTAAAGCAAATTCTCGCGTTCAGCCGGCAGGAGGACAGGCGCTTTCAACCCGTTAATCTTTCCTCCATAATAAAAGAATCCATGAAAATGATTAAGGCGGCTTCGCCGCCTAACATAAAGGTACTGATTGACACCGACTGTCCCGAAGACAGAGTTCTGGGAGATACTACCGGTCTTAACCAGATACTTATGAATATCTGCGGAAACGCTGTCCATTCCATGCAGATAAAAGGCGGCATACTCGAAATAAAACTCCGTGTTCATGAAGGCCCGGTTAAAGGCTGGTCTTCCCGAGCCGACCTGCCTGAAGGAAAATTTTTGAGACTGAGTATAAAAGACACCGGCTCCGGTATTTCACCGGAAAATTATCATAGAATATTCGATCCTTTCTTTACGACAAAAAAACCCGGAGAAGGCACAGGTATGGGGCTTTCGGTCTCGCACGGTATAATTAAAAATCATTCCGGATTTATTTCAGTGGAAAGCTCTCCCGGGAGGGGCAGCTGTTTCAATATTTTTCTTCCCGTTACAAAAGCAATGCCGGCTAAATCAATACCCACGCCCTCCGTTCCCGCCCTCCGGGGAAACTCCGAAAAGGTGCTTTTTGTTGACGATGAGCAAATGATTGTACATATGACTTCAAAAATGCTTGAAAAATCCGGTTATCAGGTCTATGCTTATACAGACCCGCGCAAAGCGCTCCAAGAGTTTCTTTCCGCTCCGCGTTTTTACGACTTAATTATAACCGACCATTTAATGCCGGAAATGAACGGGCTTGAATTCGCGGAAAAAATAAGAAACGTCAGTAACGACATACCGGTGCTTCTTTGTACGGGATTTCCCAGGGAAGAGATCGCCTCTTCAGTAGGGACAGTCCTCAGCGAATATGTAATAAAACCGCTCATAGGAAATGAGCTGATGTTCGTAATAAAAAAACTCATCGGAAAATCGAAACTGCAAAAATTCGAGAAGGAGTCCACAAAAAATGGATGAAGGTCTTTACTCGCTTTATGTTAATGAAATGCGAAAAAGGGAATTCTCGGACAAGATTCGGGGCATAATTTCAGATACCGCGGGATTGATGGTTATTGAAGCTGATACAGAAAACCGTATAATCAACATCAGCGACGCGGCATGCCAAAAACTGGGAATATCAAAAAATGCGACTACAGGAAAAAAAATATGGGAATTAAACGATTTAAAAAACATTTCTGAAAATAAACCGGCCTCTTTAACCGCAAAGATATCAGACGGTATTAAGGAGTGCTTTGTAAAATGGTCGCTGATAAAAACAGGTTCCGGGCCCCCGGACGGCCGTATTATTCTAATCGGAAAAGACATCAGTGAAAAGAGGACCCTCCAGAAACAGCTCCTCCATTCACAAAAAATGGAAAATATAGGGCTTTTAACAGGTGGAATAACTCATGATTTTAAAAACCTCCTCTCCGTAATCAGCGGACAGGCAGAATTCGCAAGGCGTAAATTTGATCTTCCCGAGAGGGCGATTAATTCGTTAAATGAAATTGAAAAAGCGGCGGTAAAGGCACACAATCTGGTGAAAAAGCTACTTTCATTCAGTAGAAAAACCCAGCCGGAGTTAAAAATAATAGACATCAATCGGCTTATTTTCGGAGTCGATAAAATGATGCGCAGGCTAATAGGCGAAAAAATTGAATTTGTCACACTAACCGGAAACCCGGCCCCTTTTGCAAGAATTGATCCCGGACAACTTGAGCAGGCAGTTATAAACCTTGCCGTTAACGCCCGGGATGCGATGAAAAACGGTGGAATATTAACAATAAGGGCTGCCTGTATTTATAAAAGAAACCATTGCGAAAAAAGCATCATAGAGGTTTCGGATACGGGGACAGGTATTCCCTATTCGCTGAGAGACAAAATATTTGAGCCTTTTTTCAGCACTAAATCCGAAAACGCAGGAACCGGGCTTGGATTGTCCATTGTGCGGGACATAGTTAAAACACATGGCGGCGAACTGGAGCTCGATTGTCCTGAAAGCGGGGGAAGTGTCTTCAGAATAATTCTGCCGTATCAAAAAGGAGAAGAAGAAAAAGCCGTCGAAAACCCGGAACAGCCCGAAAAATTTTCCGGAACGGGGCAAATACTCCTTACCGAAGACAATGATATGGTACGGGACTTTACCGCAGGTCTGCTACGCGATTCGGGATATGATATTATCGAAGCGGCAACAGCTGAAGAAGCTCTTTCAATTATGAAAGAGGAGAAAACAAAACCGCGGATGCTGATAACGGACATAATAATGCCCGGTATGAGTGGTACCAGGCTGGCGGTAAAAATGAGAGAGATAATACCCGACTTGAAAATCATTTTTATTTCAGGTTATACCGGAAGCGAACTTCTTACATATAGAAACTGCATGGAAAATTCGGAATTTTTAGAAAAACCCTTTAAACCTTCTGAGCTTCTTTCCCTTGTTAAAAAGAACATGCCTGCTGCGGAAACACTGCCGCAACTCTAATGTAGCATAACTGTAACAGGCGCGGTTTATCTTTCTTTCATGGAAAAAAGAAAAATCATAGACAAAGGCATTAAAAATGTCTTTCTCTTTCTTGCGCTTATTTCAACAATCGTAATATTTCTGATTTTTATTTTCCTTTTCAAAGAGAGTATGGGCCTTTACGGTGAAAGCTATCTCGAGTTCGGCACAAAATGCATTCTTAACGATAAAAACCCTGTTTCAAAACTGACAGCGAGGCAAATATATGATATTTATAATGAAAATATCATGAACTGGAGAGAATTTGACTGGGAAGACCGGGATATTTTCTACATAGACGACTACCTCGCCGAAAAGCATGATAAGTCGGTGCTGGAGCTTGTTTCGGAGAAACCCGGAGCCATAGGAGTTGTTTTTAAAAGCGACCTGAAAAACGCACCTAAAAACATAAAAGTTATAGATGTGCAGAACATCAGCTTTTTTTCCTTTTTAATCGGAACAACCTGGAAGCCCACAGCGACCCCAACCCATCTGTTCGGAATAGTCCCTCTTATCGCGGGAACACTCTGGGTTACGATTAGCGCGGTATTATTCGCCATTCCTATCAGCATCGCCTGCGCTGTTTACCTTTCCGAAATCGCTCCTTTGAAAATTAAATCATGGCTCAAACCGGTAATTGAAGTTCTTGCAGGAATACCAAGCGTTGTTTTCGGTTTTTTCGGACTGGTCGTAATTGTTCCGCGAGTCAAAACGCTTTTCGGTCTCAATACAGGCGAAACCGCGCTTTCCAGTGCCATAATGCTCGCTATCATGAGCCTTCCCACGATAATTTCCATAAGCGAAGACTCCATTAACTCCGTACCAAAATCCTTAAGAGAAGGGTCTCTTGCCCTTGGCGCCAGCAAATGGCAGACAATATACAAAGTCATAATACCCGCGGCGAAATCGGGAATTGTAGCTTCGATAATACTCGGTATAGGCCGCGCAGTAGGCGAAACAATGACCGTTCTTATGATTTCCGGAAACGCCGCAATAATACCGAACTCTCTGCTTCAGCCGGTGCGCACGCTGACAGGAACAATTGCCGCTGAACTCGGAGAAGCGCCCCAGCAAAGCTCTCATTACCATGCTCTTTTTGGAATTGCCGCAGTCTTGTTTATAATAACCTTTACGGTAAACCTTACAGCCGACCTGATAATAAACAGAAAAAAGCTATGAACAAAAGAAACGTACAGAAAACCGTCTTTTTCTTTATAGGGCTTACTGTAATATTTGTAACAGCCATTCTGGCCTTGTTAATCGGTTTTATAGTCATAAACGGCTATAGTGTCATAAGCTGGGAATTCCTGACTGCTTTCCCGGAGAATGGAATGATGGAAGGAGGAATATTCCCAGCTATCGCCGGAACATTTCTTTTGAGTCTTCTTTCCATGGCAATGGCTGTTCCTCTCGGAGTCGGCGCCGCCATATATCTTAAAGAATATGCCGGAGATAATAAACTTACAAGACTTATCCGGCTTGCCACAAACAATCTGGCCGGTGTTCCGAGCGTAGTATTCGGCCTCTTCGGACTTTCGCTCTTTGTTAAAACATTTAATTTCGGTGTTTCTCTTTTGTCCGGCAGCCTAACGCTCATGCTTATAGCCCTGCCTGTTGTTATAAGGGCAACCGAGGAAGCCCTGGCCACGGTGCCCAGGGACTTGAGGCTGGCCTCTCTCGCTCTCGGCGCGACAAAACTCCAGACAATAACAAATGTTGTTCTGCCGGCTTCGGCGCCCGGCATAATAACCGGCGTCATTATATGTATGGGCCGAGTTGCCGGTGAAACGGCGCCTATACTTTTTACTTCTGCGGCATATTTTCTGCCGAGGCTCCCCGGCTCCATATTTGACCAGATTATGGCCCTGCCGTATCATCTATACTTTATTGCAACAGAGGGAACACATATTGAAAAGACAAGACCGATTGCCTACGGAACGGCCCTTGTTCTTCTAATGCTCGTTTTACTGATGAACAGCGTGGCCATTTATTACAGGAACAAAATAAGAAATAAACACTTTTCTCATTAGGATTGTAAAATGGAAGAAAAAAACATGAAAATCACCTGTAATAATGTTAATTTCTATTATACGGATAATAAAGTTCTTTCAGATGTTTCCTTAGATATGGCAGAAAACAGCGTTACAGCTCTTATAGGCCCGAGCGGATGCGGTAAATCCACTTTTCTCCGCTGCTTAAACCGGATGAACGACCTTATTTTAGGCTCAAAGGTTGAAGGTGAAATTAAAGTTGATAACAAGAACATCTATGAAAAAAATATAGATGTCGTTGATTTAAGGAAAAGAATAGGAATGGTTTTTCAGAAATCAAATCCTTTTCCTAAATCCATTTTCGACAATATTGCATACGGACCGCGGGTAAACGGGCTGAACGACAAGTCCAGGCTGAAAGAAGTCGTAGAGACATCCTTGAAGAGGGCTGCACTGTGGGAAGAAGTGAAAGACCGCCTGAATTCCTCTGCGATGGGACTTTCCGGAGGACAGCAGCAACGGCTTTGTATCGCCAGAACTCTCGCGGTAAACCCGGAGATAATACTTATGGATGAGCCGGCTTCGGCTCTTGATCCTATTTCGACCGGTAAAATTGAGGACCTGATTGATGTTCTGAAAAAAGACTATACCATAATAATTGTTACGCATAATATGCAGCAGGCCGCGAGGGTATCTGATTATACCGCGTTTTTTCTGCTCGGCAAACTAATTGAAGTCGATAAAACCGATGTTATTTTTACAAATCCTAAAGAAA
>CAYNYI010000029.1:0-28999 GCA_964401455.1 uncultured Fibrobacterota bacterium | reverse complement strand
GCATATTGTCAAATAAACTAGATGGGTATAAGTTTTCACATAAAATAAAAAAATTCCGTGACCTTGGACAAGGCGCTATATTGAGGATAACCGGCAGGTAATTTTTATATCTTATAAATATAATAAAGGTGATGTGAAAATGAATATGCTGCTTTTAAAAAAAGAAGACTTTGGAAATGACGGTATGGTCCGCTTAACCGGCCGTAGGGCAGAGCATATTGTTAAAATATTGAAGTCCGCAAAAGGTGACCGTATTAAATGCGGCCTTCTAAACGGTCCGAGAGGTGAATCCGAGGTCATTGAAATTGAAAACGATTCTGTTTTAGTTCGACCTGAGCTCTTAAAATCTTGTGAAAAGCCCCGCAGTATAACAGCAGTTCTTGCCATGATCCGGCCGCAGGCTCTACGGCGGACTTTAATTAATCTTGCTGTTTTCGGTGTCTCTGATATTCGTCTCATAAATTCCGCAAAAGTAGAAAAACAGTATTTCGGCCAGCGACTGCTTCATGATGATAAATTTATGGAGTGTTTTTATCTCGGACTCGAACAAGGGGCGCACACTCTTTTACCCTCTCTGAATATACACCGCAGTTTCAAGGTATTTATGGAGGAGGAACTTGACAGATGTTCAGGTGATAATGTAAGAATACTCGCCCATCCGGGAGAGGATAAGGCCGTTATGCCCGAAGAAAATAAAGGTATAACCGTTGCCATAGGTCCGGAAGGCGGGTGGACAGAATATGAAGTGTCTGTTTTTAGAAAAAAAGGTTTTACAGTTATTCCTCTCGGAAATAAAATATTGAAAACAGAAACCGCTGTCCCCTATCTTTTTGGTAAGCTCGGAATATGAAAGGATGTTCTGATTGAAAAAATGGTGGGAAAAGAATCAGCTTTCATTTGATTGTGTAAAAGGCTGCGTAAAATGCTGCAAAAGAGACGGCCTTGTTTATTTTTCGAGAGAAGATATCAAAAGGGCTTCGGATTTTCTGAGAGTAAGCGGGGCGGAATTTAAAAGAAAATATCTCTGCTTTTGGGGGAGTACACATGTTGTTGTTATTAACAGCGGAAACAAATGCCCTTTCCTTACCGTTGAGGGCTGTTCAATACATGAAGCAAAACCTGAGCAGTGTCTTTCATATCCTTTCTGGCCGGAAATAGCCGATGATATAAATTCATGGAATGAAGAAAAAAAGTTTTGTCCCGGAATAGGCAGAGGTATTCCGGTAAAAACGGAGCTGATCGCAGAATATTTAAGGCGACAAAGAAGGAACCCGGTATGAAAATATTTATAATCTTAATCTTTTTTTCATTATCCTTGATTAAAGGCGATACTGCATCCGTAAATGAGGAATTCCGGGATCTTGCCGGCAGGGAGAGATTGAGCTTCAGGGGAATAGAAAACAAACCGAATACAGCGTTGACGCAGAAAGAGAGTCCCTTGAGATTAAGAGCAATTCTTCCGCTTCGGCTTTAGTTATGAAAAGTTGGTTCGGAGTATACAAAAACAGGAATATTGATTGAAAATCCGGGGACTGCCGGTATTAATAATATTCTTATCCTTTTTGTTATTCCTGCCGGCCCTGCCGCTCTTGCCATTTATTGTGCTGAAACAAATACAGGGCTTTTCAATGTTTATGAAGTCCATTATGCGGCAGAATTGATATTGACTCTTATAATTTTTGATTTTATTTCCTTTGACCGGCAAAAGAAATTCGCTACCGGAAAAAGTCTAATCAAGATCGTAGTATTTAAGAAAATTGAATCTGTAGATTTTTTTAAGAACTTCTTCAGAGAGATGTATGCCGGATATTTTCCAAAGCCCCTGTCCGGAGGCATGCGTTGGATAATTAAAATGGTCGTCGTCTGTTTCAAGAAACCTTCTGTAAGCCTGATACATATATTTATTGGGCGGGAGGTCTGTGCCGAAAACAATGCGATCGCTGTATTTGTTGAAAAATTTCCGGCTCATATTCGGCTGGCGCCCCAGTTCCGAAACTCTCGCCGAGATGTCTGTCATAATATTAGGATGAGAATCAAGCATTTTTCCTGAATTTTCAAGGTCTTCGGAACTTCCGCATACATGTGCCAGAATGAATTTGGTATCCCGGTTTTCAAAAAGCATAGTTTCGAGTTCATCCTGCAGTTTATTGTGATCGGGTGTTTCTCCCGGCTTATAATAGTACCATTCCGGATGGGCTCCAAGTTCATGAATTCTCTCATTATGGCAATCCAGCAGTTTGAAAAAAGCGAACGGATCACCGGTATGCATAATTATAGGCATATTAAGCTCCGCCGCGGTTTCCCAGAAAGGTTTAAACCTCTCATCGTTAATTTTGATCAGGTTTCCGCTGCCGTCTCTGTATGCCAGGCCGAATTGTTTATAAATTTTGATGCCGGAATAGCCGTAGCTTTTATTACGCTTAAGCTGCCGGCAGGCCCATTCAATAAATCTCTCTTGAGAGAGCCGGTCCCATTTGTAGTGACAGTGGCTCAGTATCCGGTTTCCCATGACGGATGAAAGCCTATTGTGTTCTTGAAGCTGGTCGTACTCATCCGGCATAGTTGAAAGATTTACAATATGTGTGATATTTTGTTCGTCCATTATCTGAAGCATTAATTCCGGGTTCATATTATCTATATGGTTGTGGCCGTCTATAATTGGGCATACCGGTTTTCCAATTTCGGACTCGGGCAGGACCAGGTTCGATTCCGGCTGCCATTCGCCAACCGGCATGGAGCATATCCCCTCATTAGGAACAGGACGAAGGAAAAGGTCAACGACTTCATTGGAATCTTTTCCACAGAAAAGTTTTTCCATGAATTCCCGTGTATAGTAAGGAGCGTATTTTCTTGAACGGATGTTGTAACTCATAAGTTACCTAAAAATTATTAATGGAACTGTAATATTTTAAGTTTTCTTCTCCCTGTTCTTCGAAAAACTGACGATGAAAAAAAGCTACAGGGTCGGTATACATGAAGCTCCTTGAATTCGGTGAGCTTCCGGGTCTTTTTATTCCGTATCCAATGTGTACATGAGGACCGCTTGTTCTTCCGGTGAGCCCTACTGTCGCGATGGTGTCACCGGCTTCAACTTTCTGTCCTGATCTGAAAAACCTTTTATTGCAGTGAGCGAAAAGAAGACAGAAGTCATCTTTTACAATGGAAATTATTTTTCCGCCGCGCAGAGAATTTTCGCAGTAAGCGGTGCCGCTTATGGGAGTTATTATTTCTGAGTCGTATGCGCAGGCGACATCTATGCCTTGGTGGGGTGATTTCCCTCCGGTACCGTAATGCCCCCATACTCCGGTAATATAAGGGTAGTCATCGTTTACAAGTCCCATAAAATAACGGTAAGCCGGAGAGAACTTATCATATTTATGGTTTCGTATTTGTGACGGTGGGTAGAATGTAAGGGTTGTGCCTACTTCGATATTGTTTATGTCTCTGATTGGATTTTCCAGCGACATATTGTTAATACGTATTGTCTCAATTAAATATTCATCTATCTGACGTGTTGACGGAACAATGGCTCTATAGATGCAGATCGCATGTTTGGCGAATCGGTATACGGACTCCCCTTTTTCAAATTTATGAATGATAAGAGGTATGTCTGTTTTTTCAAGTTGTGAAACAGAAACCGGCTCAGGGGCTTCTCTTACTGTGAGCTCGCCGGGGCTAAAAAACCATACAGCTGCTGCCGCCGCGACGGAAGCTTTTTTTAAGAAGCCCACAGCTGAGTCTGAAAAGAAATAACCTTTATTTTGTGTTCCGGTTTTACAAAGATGATTAAGACAAAATTGGACTTCCTCCGCAAGCTTTCTAAAGGCCGTTTTTACCTGTGAATAAGAAGGAAGATCGGCAGCGGATATTCCGCGGTCCTGACTGTTCCGTATTATGGCGCTTTCAGGGATCTCAAGGTTGAAAATAAGTGATGAGTTAAGTATAGATTCTTTACCGGATGGAGTCAGGCCTGAATTACTGCAGAGTTTTTCCAGAAACTCCCGGTTCTCCTGCATAGTCCTTGCTTTGCCCATCGGTTTTGAGCTGGAATTTCCATAGACCTCGTTCTTTAGTATTCTTACATTTATTTCCGGATGTCGTGATGCCAGTTTGTTTATCTCAACCAGATAGTCCTTAAGACTTCTTGTAGAAAGAGCGTTAAGAGTTACAGGTATTACATTAAGAGAACTTGTAAGAAATATTTTTTTTACGAGGGTATTCCAAACGGAGGGAGTATCAACTATTATGTACTTGTAGTAGCTGCGCGCGGCCTGGAGATTGTAGATCAGGTTCTCCATTTTTATAAGGGAAATTCCTGAAAAAAGCTGAGAGTTTGCCGGAATTATATCAAGACCGGGGGAGACATTGACAGTTATGTCCGGTATTTCGGGTCCTTTGTCAGACCTGCCGGAATGCAATATATTTTTAAAGCGGCAGGCAGTTTTTCTGAGGGCGCTTTGTTCAATATGGTTTTTAAGAAAGAAACGTTTTTTAAAAAGCAGATAGCTTGAGAAGGGCTGGCTGCCGGGATCAAGACCGAATGCGGAAGTTGCGCTTCCCTGAACATCGAGGTCTATTATGAGTGTCCGGCCCGTTTTGGAAAAAGCCGACGCCAAGTTTGTGGCAATTGTGGATTTGCCGACCCCGCCTTTAATATTAGCGACATGCAGTATGCCGCCTTTATCTTTCTCTGTAAAAATAAGCTTCTGCATATTTAACTAACAGGAATAAGTATTCTGAAAGAAGCCCCTTTCACTTCCCTTGATTCCACAGAAATTTCTCCGCAATTTTTTTCAACTATGTTTAAGGCGATTGACATGCCAAGACCGGTACCGTTTTTTCCGAAGCTTGCAAACGGTTTGAACAGATTCTTTCTGACTTCCTCCGGCATACCGCAACCATTGTCAGATAAAATAAATAATACATATTCATCCTTCAAGGCAATCACAATATTAAAAGTTCCATCCGGTTTAAGGACCTCCGCGGCATTATTGGCGGTGTTTAGAAAAACTTTTTGAAATCTTTTCTGATCACAAGTAAATGATCCCTGAAATTTCTGTTTTACGGAAAAGTTGATCTTTTTTCATCTGACGCTTCCTTTGTCTTTTATCGGAACAATTCAGGTATTACATTAATGTACATTCGCACAGAGCCGAGGAAAATAGAATTTCTTTCGATATTTCCAATATTTTTTTTATATTTCAGTAAATGGTATTTTTTCTAAGTAAGGTTTGCGTTGGACCAGTTTAAGTTTCATAATTGTCTGATATTTGTTTTTCCGGAAAAAGTTGATGATGAGTCTTGTGAAACGGTTTTTTCCAAGATAAGATCCATTGACGGCTCCGATATAAGAAAAGCGGTCCTTGACCTTGAAAAAATCGGAAGAATAGACAGCGCAAATGTTGGGAAAATCGTTAAACTGATAAAAAACCTTTCCGGCGTAAATATAAAAACAGGCGTAGCCTGTCCTCCCGGCAATGTCCGCGAAATACTTGAAACTACCGGAGTTGCGGAGATCGTCAGAATTTTTGACACCAGAATAGACGCTGTTTGCGCATTATAGATTATTTATTATGGCCAAGAAAAAAATTATAAAGAAGAAAAAAGAGAGTCATCTGGGGCTCATTATCCTCGTGGTACTGGCTTTATTGTCAATTATTCCGAGTTATCTTTTGTGGAAAGGGGTTGTTTTTCCCTATATAGAAAAGAGACGCAAAGATGTGAAAGTCGAAAATGAGGACTATTTTAAACGCCGTGAAAAAGAAGAAATGGAAAAACAGGCACGCCTCGACAGTCTTGCCGATGCCGAGAAAAAAGTCCCGCTATGGAAAAAAGGCGTAAGGCCGGATACTGTATTTGAAGTCAGCCGGGATTCTTTATTTTTATTGAATAATGTTACGGTCCGGAAAAAAATGATCCCGAAAAAACTGGTGATATCTCTAGGCGTTCAGATGTCTGATCAGAGACTCAGAACAGAGCTTGAAAGCAGAGAGCATCAGATTGTAAAATCTGTTGTTTCCTACTTCAAGGAAAGACCTTTTCCGTCTATACCGGTTACAACTACCCAGAAAGCCAAATTTAAAAAGGACCTGAGTCAAATAATCAACAGAAGCATACTCGGTGATTTCAAGGTGGAAAAAGTGTACATCACATTCATTAAATATGACGACTGATTCTCCTGATATCCGGTTTATTCAATTCTGCTGCATTTGGTAAATTCATTACTCGTGTCGTGGCGGCTTTCTCAATAAACCTGTCCATTGCCGCGTAGTCCGCTTCTTTGTCTCTTTCTTTTGAATTTAGCTGCACGGCCGCTATTCGCAATTCCATATCTCCTGTCGGTTATTTTCCTGAATAAAAACCCACTGCCTTGTCCAGCATGTCCATGTTCACGGTTGTGTTGTGACAGGGGCCGTACGGCCTGTTGTTGATTACGCACAAAACAGGTATCGGATAGGCGTCCACTACTCCTGTGGTAAGATCTCTTTCACACGCAACCGCCACTATTCCAGTGGGCCGAAAATCAACGATACGTTTTCTGGCTAATGTGCCGCCGTTGACAACATCTATCTGGGCATTGTACTTTATTCCGGTTTCTTTAACAGAGCCTATGACGCATTGACCGCATTTTATGCAATTGTCCAGATTGTTGGTAATTTTCCGGTTACATTTATCTATTTGAACACAGTGGGGAAGCAGTATAAGAAGTCGTTTTCCCGAGAGCCGTTTTTCCTGCGCGATGACCATTCTATTGTTAACCGCGATAAAAGACCCAAGTATCCTCTCGCGGTCTATGCGCAGCAATTTCCCAAACCAGATCGCGAAGGGGAATAAAACCGATACGGTAATTGCTCTTTTTCTGTGCGGGTACAGGAGGTCTGCGCCTGTCATTACTGTCAACAGAATAAGCAGAAAACCTCCGGCGGGAATAGCGAACATCATAAAAAGTAAAGCGGATATAATATAAAATGTAGTCTGCCCCATATCGGTTATTCTCGGAAATATGAGATAGTATATCAAAAGCAGAAGAGAGGCGTATAGTACAAGGCTGATTGAACACAGCGCAAGAAACAGAAACGGTTTGGGGGAGTATTCCCCCTTTTTGGTCAGTACTTTTTGATTATTTAGTTCATCCTTGTTTGATCTCACTGTGAGGCTTTCTTAGATACTGGTTGTGAGTTTTTTTATTTCGGATATAAGTTCCTCGGTCTTAACCGGCTTTATAAGAAAATTATCGGTTCCCGCCAGAGAAGCGTTTTTGCGGTGATGGGGCTCGTCTCTTGAAGAAAGAATTATTATGGGGATGTCTTTCAGGTTGGTATTGGCCTTTATCGAACGGGTTGCCTCAAGTCCGTCATAAACCGGCATCATCAGGTCCATTACTATAAGATCCGGCATTTCCGAAGAAGCTTTTTTAAGGGCATCCCGCCCGTCTTCGGCTTCAATAACCTCAAATCCGTTTTTCTGGAGACTTACGGAAAGGACACGCCTGAAAGGCGCGGAATCATCCACAATTAGAATTTTTTTTTGCAAAATGGCCTTTCCGCGGAATAACTAAAAGCTTCTACAGCTTAAATTTAGTAATTTTCAGGTTGATATTACAAAATATTGTTATTAATGTTGACTTTTTTTTAGAAATGACTTATGTTTCTACAAATAGAAACAAAGGAGAGTCGGTTTTGCTGTCCCTTTCCAAAAAAGATTTTGCCGATAAATGTGGAACCTATAACAGGATCCCCGTATTTGTTGAACTTCGCGCAGATACGGAAACGCCTGTCTCGATTTTTCTTAAATCGAGCGCTGATTATCTTCTTGAATCGGTTGAGAAAGGTAATCAGGTCGGCAGGTACACAATTATAGGCAAAGGCAAAAAAACCGAATTTGTTATTCGCGGCAGGAGCGTGTACCGCTCCGAATATATTAGGGGCGAAAAGAAATCAGAGGCGGTTGGTGAAGACTGTTCTCCGCTTCAATACATAAAAGATTATATGAGCGGAATTCGTATTCCGGATTGTCCGGAACTGGGGCCTTTTCCGGGAGGCCTCATTGGTTATTTAGGTTATGAGACTGTCCGTCTCTTTGAGAAAATTCCGGTTAATGAAAAAGGAAGCAAAGCTCCGGACGGTATTCTCATAGTTCCGGATATTCTGATTGTTATGGATAATGTCAAAAGGAACATGAAGATAATAGTTATCGCGGAAGCTGAAGAAGACAGAAAGTCCCCGGAAGAGCTTTATGAGGAAGTCCGGGTTAAGATCGAAAATGAAGCGGCTTTGCTTTTTTCGCCTTTAATCGACCCCGGCAGGCCGGTTAAAGCCGGTAAGGGAAAATTCAGAAGCCTCACCGAAAAAAATGATTTTACCGACTCGGTAAAAAAGTGTAGAGAATATATAAAATCCGGTGACATTATTCAGGGTGTAATATCTCAAAAATTTCAGACTGAGACAGAAACAGCCCCTTTTGATATATACCGCAATCTTCGAATTGTTAACCCTTCTCCTTATATGTTTTTTCTGGATTTTGAAGATTTTAAGATCATCGGCTCTTCTCCCGAGGTTATGGTTCGGGTTAAAGAGAGAAAACTTCTCTTAAAACCTATTGCCGGTACACGAAAGAGGGGTCGTGACCTGAAAGAAGACCTCGAAAACGAGAAAGAGCTTCTTTCGGATGAAAAGGAGCGGGCCGAGCATCTAATGCTTGTTGATCTCGGACGTAATGATCTTGGAAGAGTTGCTGTTCCCGGTAGCGTAAGAGTTTCCGAATATGCTATGGTTGAACGCTATTCTCATGTTATGCATATAGTTTCTTCTATAAAAGCTGACCTCATAGAAGGAAAAGACGCCTTTGACGTAATACCCGCGGTATTCCCGGCCGGGACCTTGACAGGAGCACCCAAAATCCGGGCGATGGAGATAATCACTGAGCTCGAATCTCTTAAAAGAGGCCCGTACGGTGGAATGATTGTTTATCTGGGGTATAACGGGAACCTTGACTCATGTATCACAATAAGAACAATGGTTATGGAGGGGAAAACAGTTACCGTTCAGGCAGGGGCTGGAATTGTTTATGATTCGGTTCCGGAAAACGAATATGCCGAGACCGTAAACAAAGCTTCCGCGCTTTTCCGTGCTGTGGGAGGAGAATTATGATCATCATTGTTGACAACTTCGATTCGTTTACTTATAATATTTATCAGTATCTGATGGAGATGGGGTTCGAAACAAGTGTCCTAAGAAATAATGAACCTCTTGATAAAATCAAATCTTTTTCTCCTGACGGTATAATTATCTCACCCGGGCCGGGGCGGCCTTCGGAAAGCGGTGTCTCGCTTGAGGTGATAAAATCACTCGGAGGAGAATACCCGATTCTCGGCGTATGCCTGGGGCACCAGGCCATAGGGGAGGTTTTTGGAGGCAGAATTGTTCGCGCGCCTTCTATCTGTCACGGTAAAACCGATAATATAAACCATGACAAAAAAGGTGTCTTTGCCGGAATTAATTCTCCTCTGACAGTAACGAGGTATCATTCTCTGATTGTCGAGAGAGAAAGTTTTCCAAAAGATGAGCTTATTGTTACAGCGGAAACGAACGATGGAATAATTATGGGACTAAGGCATAAGACTCTGCCTGTAGAGGGCGTTCAGTTTCACCCTGAATCTGTTGCCTCTGAAAGCGGCCATGAGCTTCTTCGGAATTTTGCCGAAGCCAGTATTGGAAAATAAATCTTATGAATAAAAAATATTTAAAAGACAGGTATTTCGGACCCTACGGTGGACGTTATATGCCGGAAATGCTCATACCCGCCCTTCAGGAACTCGAGGATTCTTATTCTTCTTTAAAGGAAACTCCGTCTTTTCAAAATGAATTAAAAGAGACTCTTCAGAATTACGCAGGGCGCCCGTCTCCTCTTTATTATGCGGAAAATCTGACTGACAGTATCGGCGGCGCAGACATATTTCTGAAAAACGAGGGCCTTAATCATACCGGCGCACATAAGATCAATAATGCTGTCGGTCAGGCCCTTCTTGCGGGGAAGATGGGGAAGAAAACTCTTGTAGCCGAGACCGGAGCCGGGCAGCACGGTTTAGCGACCGCCACTGTGGCGGCTAAATTCGGGTTTAAATGCATCGTTTTCATGGGGGAGGTCGATATAAAACGACAGTTCCCGAATGTCTATTCCATGAAGCTTTTAGGTGCCGAGGTTGTTCCGGTTAAAGACGGCACTGCCACCTTAAAAGACGCCGTAAACGCGGCTTTTAAATACTGGGCCGAGAATCTGGGTGATTGCTATTATCTTTTAGGGTCGGCGCTTGGGCCTTTTCCATATCCTTTGATTGTCAGAGATTTTCAGTCCGTTATCGGAAAGGAGATCAAGACCCAGATAAAAGATATTTACGGCCGGGAAAAACCTGACTGTCTCGTAGCCTGTGTTGGTGGAGGTTCAAATTCAATAGGGACTTTTTATCCTTTTATTGAGGATGATGATGTGAAGCTTGTCGGGGTAGAGGCCGGAGGAAGAGGCCCGGATTATGGGAACAACGCTGTCCGCTTCGGGAAAGACCCCGCTGTGGGAATTGCCCAGGGCTACAAGTCCTATTTTATTCAGGACAAAGACGGGAGAATCGCGCCCACTCATTCTATAAGCGCGGGGCTTGATTATGCGGGTATAGGGCCGGAACTGGCTTATCTCAAAGACAGCAAAAGAGTACAGTTTGTGTCCGCTGACGACCAAGAGGTTCTGTATGCTTTTAAAAAGCTGGCTTATTCGGAAGGTATCTTTCCTGCGCTTGAATCTTCGCATGCTGTTGCTGAGGGGATGAAAAGGGCCGCGGATATGAAAAAGGGTGAAAGCGTTGTTGTAACGGTTTCCGGCAGGGGGGATAAGGATATTTTTATTACCGCGCCGCTTCTGGCGGGAGAAGAGTTTCGTGATTATTTAAACGGCGGGCTTGAAGATGGCAGTTTCTGATGAAAAAGTGCTGAGCGATGCTCCTATCAAAATGATGACACATATTGTCTGCGGATATCCGGATTTTGAAAGCAACGCGGACCTTGTGAAAGTGATGGCTAAGGCAGGTGTTTCCATGGTGGAAATTCAGCTGCCTTTCTCAGACCCGTTGGCAGACGGACCTTCAATCATGAAGGCAAACCAGCAGGCTCTGAGTAAGGGAATCAGTACCGCCGATTGTATCAGAAAATCCGCTGAAATCTGCGCGGAGGTTGATATCCCTGTGTTTTTCATGACATATGCAAATATAGTGTTTCGTTACGGATTTGAGAAGTTCTTAAATGACGCCGCCGAATCAGGTATTGCAGGTCTTATTGTTCCGGATATACCCTATGACAGTCCTGAAGGGGAAATAATTAATCTTTGCGGCAAATACGGTCTGAAATATATTCCGGTGATTTCTCCGGGAATGAAAAAGGAAAGGCTTATAAAGGTAGCCGGACTTTCTTCCGGGGTACTGTATACAACATTACGCGTAGGGACTACCGGTTCTCAGAAAAAGATAAGCGAAGAGGCTTTGTTATACCTTAACAGCATAAGAAAATACACTATTTCCGAGATTGCCGCAGGTTTCGGCATTAGCAGCCCCTCACATGTTGCGGCGCTCAGAGGTCATGCTGATATCGCGGTTATCGGGAGCCGCATACTTGAGATAGCTGAACAGGAGGGTGTTTCCGCCGTAGGAGAATTTATTTCTGACTGTCTTCGCGGTTCTTTATAAAGGGGACAAACTGGTCTTTTTCAGTCCGGTACTGTTCTGTTCGGATGATTTCTATTCCGGGAATTTCTTCCTCGGGTACATCAAAAACCTCTCGCAGTATTTCAGAAGGTTTTCCGGAAACACCGTTTACTGTTTTTAATCTCATAAAAACGACATTTTCTGAGACTGTATTGTGCATTTCTATTACGAGACGCTTCAGGTCTACCGTTCTTTTTTTTCCGCTTTTACGGCTTGTCCTTTCCATAGGCCATTCCGAAGATTTCAGGAAATCATCAATGAGTTTTTCTGTCTCGAAAACAGGCGGCATTTTTACGGAATAATCCGATGCCTTTATCTCTTTTAGTATTGAAGGTCCGGATGCCGGGATCTTCTCGACGGCGGTTATTTGTATTCCGGCCGGGAAATAATCGTTAGCTCCAAAAATTTTTTCCGGAGCCTGATCTTTTGTAAAGGAAATATCAAAATATTCCGCCCGGCTGCAGTATCCCATGGGAAGCGGCGCTGAAAAGCTTATCTTGGGGTGAGGATGGAAGCCTTTGCTGTAAAGAATCGGCAGCCCAGATAAAAGGACCGCTCTTTCAAGGACTCCCATAAAGTCTTTGTGGGGGATAAAGCGGCCCATATCAAATTTCGAAAATTTAACCCTGAAACTGAATTTTTGGTTTTCATTTTTGACGGCATTATCTATTTGAGAAAGCGCCTCTTGTCTTATTTCAAATGATGTTTCCGATCGGGTGTTTTTAAGCCCGGAAGCGCAAACTCCGCAACCCGAGCATGCCTCGATAGTGCAGTCCGCAGTTTTACGGACCTTCGAAGCTTTCAATGATTCTTTTTCCAGCCATCCGCGGTCTATTCTCTGATCGATAATATCCCAGGGAAGGCTTTTGTTGCCGGAAATTTCCTGAAAGTAGGAATGGAGTTCTATCCTGCAGTCGCCGAAAATATCATTCCACTTTTTATAGTTAAAGTATTCTGTCCATGCGTCGAAGGAGAATCTTCGCTCCACCGCTTTTAGAAGGACTTCGGAAAGCTCTTTACCTCCGCGGGCAAAGACAGTCTCCATTGCGGTTACCTCCGGGTCCCTGTAGTTTATTCTGAGCCTTTTTGCCCTTTTCAGGGATGATACGATGTAGTTGCATTTTCCTCTAATGGATTCGGGGCTTTCCATCGCTTCTCTTTCGAAAGGAGTTCCCGGTTTAGGAGAAAAGGGAGAAATGGAAACATTTATTCTGCATCGCCCTCCCGAGGACCGGGCAATTTTATTAATTCCGTAAAGAAGCTCTATCAGTTCTTCTATGTCCTCGTTCTCTTCTGTGGGAAGTCCGATCATAAAATATAGTTTTATTAATGACCAGCCCTTTTCGAAAGCGGTTCTCACAGAATTATTTATATCATCAGCCGAGATATTCTTATTTATTACTTTCCTGAGCCTTTCTGAACCTGCTTCGGGGGCTATTGTCAAGCCCGCTTTTCTTGATCCGAGAGATTGTATTAGGTCCAGGTTTTCAGGTGAGACTCTTAGAGAGGGCAAGGATATGTTCAGGCCTTGAAGTTCAGGACTCTCCTTTATCATGGCTCCCAGTTCGCGGAGACAGGTGTAGTCCGCCGATGAAAGAGAAAGAAGAGTCGCTTCTCTGTAGCCGGTGTTTTTTATATTATCCTTGATATTGCAAAGAATGTCCTCCGGGCTTCTTTCTCTGACCGGTCTGTAGTTAGTTCCTGCCGCGCAGAAACGGCAACCTCTTGCGCATCCCCTCATTATCTCAATGGAAACTCTGTTATGGACGGCTTCGGTTGTAGGTACAATCGGTTTTTTCGGGTAGTACAGAGGCCTGAGATCCGCTATTTTTCTGAATCTTGCTTTTTTTGAGACCAGAGGAGAGAAGACACCTTCTATTCCGGATAGTTCTTCTATTATCCGGCCTCTGTCCGCGGAGTTGTTTTTCAATTCGTTGTACTTTTCGATAATATCATTAATAAGTTCCTCCGAGTCTCCGAGACAGAAAAGATCAATAATACCGGAAAGCGGCATAGGATTTGATACGCACGGCCCGCCCGCGATAATCAAGGGGTCGCTGTTTTTTCTCTCTTTTCTGTCAGGAGAAACTCCCGCCAGCGAAATCATGTTTACTACGTTTGTATATGAAAGTTCATATTGAAGAGTAAACCCGATGATATCAAATTCAGAAGCCGGATCCATAGACTCAAGACCGTAAAGCGGTATTTTTTCAGAACGCATTATTTCTTCCATGTCTGTCCAGGGGGCATAGGCTCTTTCCGCGGAGGCCGAATCAATATTATTGTTTATTATGTTATAAAGAATTGCCAGTCCGCCGTTTGATATGCCGATTTCATATAAATCCGGGAAAGCGAGAAGAACCCTTATGCCGTCTTTTTGCGGTGCTGATGAATTCAGTTCTCCGCCCGTATAACGTAGAGGTTTTTCTATCAGAGGTAGTATTCGTGTGATTTTTTCTTTAATTTCTTTGCTCATTTAGTTACGGACTTTTTTCTTATGAGGTTGCCTTTTGAAGCGCGGCAGGGTATCATTGTTTTGAAAACGGTATTTGCGTGAACAGTTTCAACAGTTTCATTCTCAACGGTCCTCATTTCAGGCATTTCAAATGATTTGACCGAAACACCTTTCTCGGAAGCAAAGAGTTCAACTGTTTCTCCGGATGAAAGCCTGTTTTTAGCCTCAAGCAGAGTATGGCCGTCTTTCAGCCTCTGCCTGACAACCGCCGCAGGCTGCCAAACGGGTCTTTTTGAAGAAAAATCCATTGTCTGGCGGTTCTCTTTTTTACCTGTGTAGAAACCTGTTGTATAAGAACGAACGCTAACCTTCAGCAGCTCTTCTTTCCATAAAGGATCAGGTTTGTAGTTTTCCGGATCCCGGCAAAAGGAATCTACGGCCTCACGATAAACTTTTACAGCGGTAGCGAGATAATGCGTGCTTTTCATGCGGCCTTCGATTTTCAGAGAGTCAGCTCCGGTCTGAATGATGTCGGGGATGATGTCGATTGTGCAAAGATCGCGGGAATTCATGATATAGGTGCCTTTTTCAGGGTCTTCCTCAAGAATGAGCGTATTTTGATGGTCTTCTCCGGATATACCGTAGGAATACCTGCATGGATGTGAGCAGTCGCCTCTGTTTGCGCTTCTGTGATTGAAAAAATCGCTTATCAGGCATCGGCCTGATACGGCCATACACATGGCTCCGTGTATAAATAGTTCAACTTCGGGACCGTCTTTTCGTTTAAGCATTTTTATTTCGCTGAGGCTGAGTTCCCTGGCCGCTATTATTCTTTTTATTCCTGAATTCTTCCAGTATCCGGCGGCGGCGGAATTCATGGTGTTTGCCTGTGTGCTTAAATGGAGAGAAACTTCCGGTATTATTTTTCTGCAAAGATAGATCAGCGCCGTATCTGAAAGTATTAAGGCATCCGGAGCGAACTTCGCGATTTGTTCGAGGAAGGCGCGTAAAGAATCCAGTTCATATTCCCGAATGAAGCTGTTAACAGCAAGATAAAATTTTTTATTCATTGATGAGGCAATTGAAACCGCTTCTTTTATTTCTTCAATGCTGAAATTTCTTGAATTTGCTCTGAGACTGAATTGTTTGTAGCTTCCGTAGGCGGCATCCGCGCCGTATTCGTAAGCGGAAATGAGCTTTTCCAAACTGCCTGCGGGAGCTGTAATTTCAGGTTTTATGATCATTAGTGCAAAAAAGACGCGCCGCCGCCGGGAGGGTCACAAAGAAATAAGTTTAACATACTTGAAAGTCGATTAAAAAATAATCTATTTTCTGTGAATGGCAAAGGAAAAACTTACTGATAATTACAAATATTTCTGGGTAAATTATTTGCCCACACGATGGAAACTCAAAGCTTCCTCTTTTTTTTCGCGGGCACGTCCCGTTACAGATGAGATTGAGTTTAACAGCGCATTTGAAAATGTGCGGAAGATTGTAGTAATTCTTCCCCGGGACCAGAACTTAATAATCCTGCTTCAAAGAGCTATTATCGCTGTAAAGGAGCATTTCAACCGTTCCCTTCTTGAGGTAGTCGCGCCCGCTTCTTCAAAAGATCTTCTTCAGAGCAATCCGTATATCGACGGGGGGATTTTTTATAATGAAGAGGATTTGTTCATATTTAACCCAAGGTTTCGGGAGCTATGCCAGAATCTTAAGGAAAGAGAATTTGATACCTGTATAATAATGAACCGAGAATTTAATATACAGCATCTCATACTGGCGTCTTTTTCGGGAGCTTTTCTCAGGATCGGACTAGAGTCTGCTTCAGAATTCCCATACATTAATCTTAGTATAAAGCATGATCCCTGTATCACATACGAAGGTGAGAAAAACAATTCGGTCCTCCGCTCCCTCGGGATATCTGTTCTTAAAGGAAAAATGGATTGGAAAATCCCAAAAACTTTTACCAGAGATGTAGAGAATCTTCTGAGGGGTTCCGGTTATTCTGAAAATAAACCGCCTGTTGTATTGAATACCGCGGCTTCAATAAGCGGGGATTTTTTTCCACCTGAAATTGTCAACCGTCTGGTTTCTTTATTATTCAGCAAAACAGGAAGAAAAACGGTCCTGTTTACTTCTCTGGAAGACAGAGAACGGGTCTTCGGAAATCTCAGCGACGAGGGCAGAGAAGCTGTTGTCCCCTTTGAGTGCGATTCTTACGGAATAGCGGCAGCAATGATGAAAAAGGGAGCCGTCTTTATCACTCTGAATAACCCGTATTATCAACTCGCGATGCTTCTCGGGGTTCCGGCGGTATCGATTTTTCCTGAAACTCAGCTCGAGAAATGGGGAGGGCCGGAATCGGTTAAAAACAAAATTATTACTTCTCCGTCCGCATCCGCTTGCGATGCTGAACAGATAGCTGCCAAGGTTATATCTTTTCTTCCGGGCTGATTATCTTCCGTTTGTGACGGCGAACCTGGTGTTCTGATAGTATAGTTTTTCCTCACCGTCTTTTTTGT
This sequence comes from uncultured Fibrobacterota bacterium, assembly GCA_964401455.1. Classification (GTDB taxonomy): domain Bacteria; phylum Fibrobacterota; class OXYB2-FULL-49-7; order CAYNYI01; family CAYNYI01; genus CAYNYI01. Next base: position 12,276 of record CAYNYI010000029.1, on the reverse strand, counting down.
ATTCAAGAACCGCGAAATAGCCGCCTTTTTTAAAGCCGTAGCTTAAAGTATTTATTTCGGCGGCCTTTATTGTTCTTTTTCCAAAGCCTTCGGTTTTCCTAAGACGAGTCGAGGCGGTTTTTCTTCCGAGCATATCAAAAATAATCAGACGGTAGGTAACTGTTCCTTCAGCTTCGAAGTAAAAACTTATGACCGGATTTTCTTTCGACTGAGGAACCGGGCAGGCAGTCAGTCCATGATTATTATTTTCTGAGAACCTTCCGGGTTTATGCTCCAGAGCCGTGTATGTATTGACATATAACACATAGCTTAAGGAATCGTAGGCGCTGTCGGCATCAAAAACAGCTATCGTCACAGGGTTCTCGCCGGCATTTCTGTTTTCGGGATACCAGTTCAGAATACCGGTATTCTCATCTACAGTCATCTCAGACGGACCTTGAATGAGATAGAACTTAAGGTTTGTGTCATCAGGGTCCGAGGCATCAATAGTAAAGCTGTATTCTTGCCCTGCATCGGTCTCTGTGGCGGGAGAGGATGTTATTTCCGGAGCGTCATTTACCGGTAAGACAGTCAGGGTAATTTCAGAAATATCCGAGGTATCAACGCCATCATTTATTCTGAGGCCTACGGTAAGGTTTCCGTAGTAATCAGGCGCGGGGGTAAGGCTGTTTCCATCCAGACTGTATCCTGTCCCCGGCAGAACGGTAAGTTCCGGAATATCGTCGTCCGGGTCTGAATAATCGATTAAAGAGAGAGTCAGCAGTATTGTATTGTCTTCCGGAACAGAGGTGTCTCTGGCCGAGATAATCTCCGGCGGGTCGTTAACAGGTAAGACTTCTATCAATAAGTTATGGTTGTTACTGTTCGCTAATCCGTCGTTTACATAGACAGGAACAGTTATTTCTCCGGAAAAATCAGCCTCAGGAAAAACTGTATCCGAGGAGACCGTAAAGTTTTCTCCGTCAATAATAAAGATTCTGAATTCGTCCGGATAATCGTTGTCCGGGTCTGTAACAGTAATATTGTTCATTGAAACGACGAAGAAAGAATCTTCCGGTATATTTATACCGGAATCCGCAGATGTTATTACCGGGGGGTCGTTTACCGGAGTTACAGTTACCAAAAGCGAACATAGGGCACTTGTGTCAAGGCCGTCCGTGACTTTTGCGGGAACAGATAATTCTCCAAAATAGTCGGGAGACGGAATTATTTTTCCATCTTTCAGATTGTAGTTCTCATTGTTGAACAGAAAAAGAGTGAAATCATCCGGAAAGACATTGTCGCTGTCGTTTACAATAATATCCGAAAGCGTAATGCTGATTTCTTCGTCTTCATCCACCTCGAGGTTAAAATTTGTGCCGGCTATTTCCGGAATGTGGTTTTCGTGTTTTATCTGAAGAGTAAAAGACTGAAATGCCGGTTCTGACGAATCTTCTCCGCCGTCCGCTGCGAGAAGAGCCACACGGTGAAACCCGGTATCGGCTATAGAAGGTTCCCAGACCAAAAGCCCTGTGTCATTCAAAGTCATTCCCTGCGGAAAAGTATCCAGCTGCCAGACTAGGTCTGTTCCGTTATTCATATCATCGGGATCGTAAACTGAGACCTTGTAACTGTATGTCCCGGTGTGATATGCCTGAGTAACGGGGACGGAGGTTATTTCAGGAGAATCGTTAACAGGTAGTATTGAAACAGGAAATTCAATCGTTTTTGAAACTATGCCGTCTGAAATACTGATTGATAATACTGAGTTTCCGTAGAGGTCTTTTGACGGGTTGAATGACAGAGATTTAAAATTACCGTTATCCAGAAGAGATAAACTGTCAGCCGGAATGAGCAGGCTGTTTGAGGATTCCGCTGATTCCTGAATCGGGGAGCCGTCAGGGTCATATGCTGTATAGTAAAACTTTGTTTTCCCGCAGTCTTCTTTTAATACCGGGAAAACATTTTCTTTTGCGGTCCCGTTTTTCTTAAGGGTGAATACCGGCAAATGCCGATGAGTTTTAGTGCTGTCTCCGATTTGCCCCGAGGAATTTTTACCCCAGGCCAGCACGTTTCCGTTATCGCAGACAATTCCGCAGTGAAAACCGGATGAATTGATCTTGACAGGCGAGAGTGTGTCGTCAAGAAGAAGTTTTACCGGAGACAGAGAGTTGGAGTTAGAGCTGTCACCGAGCTGTCCGTAGTTATTTCTTCCCCAGGAATAAATATTTCCGTTTTTTGTCATTACCGCGCAATGCTCGCTTCCGGCAGCGACACCGGTTATTTCTGAAACGAAAGAAACGGTGACAGGCGTAAGCCTGTTCTCCTGAGTGCTGTCGCCGATTTGACCGTAGCTGTTCTTCCCCCAGGCGCGCAGTGTGCTGTCCGAAAGCAGCGCATAGCTGTTTTCCGCGCCGCATTCGATTGCCTCTGCATTTGTAAGACCCTGAACCTCAACCGGATAGCTCCGGTAAACCAGGGTGTTGTCGCCTATTTGCCCGGAAGTATTTCGGCCCCAGACATAAACAGTGCCGTCACTTTTCAGAGCCATCGAATGATAAAGACCCGCTTTTATTGATTTAATATTATTCAGTCCGACCGGATTTACAGGTGTGTGGCGGTCTGTCTGGGTACTGTCTCCAAGGCGTCCGTCTATGTTATAGCCCCAGCTGTAAACCGTTCCGTCATCTTTTAATGCCAGGGAATGGCTTCCCCCGGCGGCAATGTCCACAATACCGCTGAGCCCGAATACCTGCACAGGTCTGTTGATATCGTTAACTGTTCCATTGCCGAGCTGTCCGCGGTTATTTCTGCCCCATGCCCAGACAGTACCGTCCGCGCCAAGAGCAAGGCTGTGTTCCGAGCCCGCGGAAATTTTTACAATACTCTCTAAGGTCACGACTTCTGAAGGGGTGATGCCGTCTTCATTGGTGCTGTCGCCAAGCTGTCCGTATGTATTTTTTCCCCAGGAGAGGACGGTTCCGTTTGTTCTCAAAAGCAAGGTGTGGGATGCTCCGCATGAAATATCTGCGATGTTTTCCAATACCGGATCGTCATTGCTTTTTATGAGATTTATGTGTTTTCTCCAGGGGCCTCCGTTTCCTCCGTCCCCGTCTGTGAGGCTGAAGCTTATTCTTTTACTGTTATACAAGGGGGCTTCAGACGTGTTTCTGTAGCTTATTGATCTGACTACTTCCCGGACTTCGGAGTTAAATGCATTTCCATTGAATGTGATTTGAATCGAGTATGTGGAATCCCGGCTTGTTTCGAAAACAGCGCATTTAGTCCCGGAAATATAAATACCGTTATCGAGAACGGAAACTATTCCCCCGGTTTTTATCCCCAAATGGTCAAAAGAATTAGCATTGGAATCTATTCTTACATTTAAAATGCCGCCGGAAAAATCAACAAGATCGCTGTCGTTTACACCAGCGAGGCTGTCCACTCTCTTTGGAAACCCATTTTCATGAAATTCGATCTGACTCCCGGAAAAATTAATTTCGGGATTGTATTTATTCTCTGCTTTATAAATTTTCAGATTAAGGCCCGTATAGTTTTCAGATTTACCGTCTGTGACTGTTATACCTGCGGTAACGTTTCCGTATTTGTCGGGATTCGGGTTCAGAGTAATTGTTCTGGCAGTCCCCGATCCGGATATTGATATGCCGCTTTCCGGAAGGATAGATGTGTCGGAGCTGGCAGTTGTAATCAGAAGAGCAGAAGGATCTGTATCCATATCGGTAAGGAGAAATTCATAAGGCCCGGCAATGCCGCCCTGTTCTATCGTTGCTTTTAAAAAGAGGCTGCCGGCGCTGTCAGAATTGGCCTGAGCCGGAAAAAGCCGGTTGCTAAAGCTGTTGTCACCGAGTTGTCCGTAATAATTGTAACCGGCGGCCCAGACCGCTCCGCTTGTATCGGTTATAAGTGTATGATACGATCCGGCGCTGATATCACGGCATAAAAAAGGATACTGCGGCAGAACCGGTGAAAGCCGTGTAGTCTGGGTGCTGTCTCCAAGCTGTCCGAACCAGTTAAAACCCCAGAGTACGGGCTTTCCGTTTTTTTTCAAAGCTGTTGTATGGTAGTGACCGCATGAAACCGAAGATGCTGAATCAATCCCGGGAATTTTTGTTGCCACTAATCTGCCAAGCGTGTCTCCTGTTCCCAGTTGTCCATTGTTGTTTCCGCCCCAACTGAAAACGCTTCCGTCGTATCTGACGGCACAGCTGTGATATCGGCCCGCGGAAACAGAAATTATGCTGTCGAGCGGGCCTTCAGGAGTCTTTACTCTTACAGGCATAATGCTGGAAACAATAGAACTGTCGCCGAGCTGCCCTTTGGAATTATCTCCCCATGCCCAGACAGAGCCGTCTGATTTTAGGGCTATTGTATGAGCTCCTCCGGCGGAAATCTTAATCACTTCGGATATGTCTTTTACCGTAACAGGCGCATTGCGGTTTTGAATAGAACTGTCGCCGAGCTGTCCGCTGGAATTAACCCCCCATGATTTGAGAGTGCTGTCTCCGGCAATGGCAACCGTATGAGAGTCTCCACACGCTACGGAGATCATATTACTGAGACCCGGAACCTGGACGGGTGTTGTGCGGGCGGTATTACTGCCGTCACCGAGCTGTCCTCCGGAGTTGTTTCCCCAGCAGAATATGTTGCCGTTCTTTGAAAGCGCAGCGCTGTAGTTCCACCCCGCAGAAACATTACGGATCTCAGAAAGGCCCGTAGTTTTTACCGGTATCGGACTGTTGGTATTTGTGTTGTCTCCCAGTTCACCGCTGGAATTTGAGCCCCATGCGTAAACAAACCCGTCGGGCGTAACACACAGAGAGTGGGTTAAACCACCGGCTGTAAGGCCGAAAGAGGATACTTCCGGCGCATAATCCGCATTAGAAATTATAAGTACAGAAAATAGAATGGAAGTAAGAGATACTGTCCTCAGATTTCCCCCTTAAACTATGAAATACCCCTCATTACTATAGTATAATAAAATTAAGTTATACCTATTTGTCAAGAGGTATTTGTTTTTACCGGAGATCATTCTGAATTAATGATCACAGCGTCTCTGAAATAGTGGTTTATTATGTCCCGGAAATCGTAGCCTTTTTTGGCCATTCCCATAGCACCGTATTGACAAAGACCGATTCCGTGGCCAAAGCCTCTGCCGGTTATTTCAAAATTCCCGGACTTTTTTGATATTGTTATGAAGCTGCTGGAAAGTATCGGATACCTTTTTTGCAGTCCTCCCAGCGCCCATCTTATTTTATCTCCGAAAACGCTGTATCTCCTGTTGCCGACGGAGAATATCATTTCTTTTACCCGGCCTGAGCTTGTTCTGGAGGCAATCTTTATTGATTGTAATTTTCCTGGTTTAAAGTCAGGCGTCAGTTTCGAGAGATTTTTATTAATATTCTTTTCCATATTTTTTAGAGAAACCCTTAGAGTCCAGTTATATCTGGAAGACCCGCTGCAGAAAGAACTGTCATTTATGGAAACAAGATAGGGAATCCTCTTTTTGTTCCACGTTTCTCCGAAGTCCGCGGTTGTCCCCCCGCAGGTAGAGGAATAATAGCAGTTAATAAGGGTGTCATTGTGATGCACTGCGAGTTTTCGAGTATAAGAGACCGCGCTGTCTGCAAGCTTTGTTTCAGCGTCTTTACCTCCGTAAACCTGGTCGTATATACCGGAGGTAACGTGGTAGAGACTTTTAGTTCTTTGTAATATTTTTTTCAACGCATAGGTTCTCGCGCAAACAGCCTGTGCCTTATAAGCTTCGATCAGGGTAGAATCCCGGCAGGGAATTTCCTTTGGTACAACTCCCCTCAGATAGTCTTCAAGAGGAAGCCGGTTTACCAGAAAAATATTTTTGCCGTCATCGGAAGCTTTTATAATGAATGATCCTCTGTATTTTTTTTTCTTGAAGAAAGCATGGCTGTTTTGATCGGGTATAATTTTTATAACGGCAGACACCGCGGCCCGGCAGCTTCCTTCGGGATAGTCTATCATCAGCCTGCCATTTGAAAGAAATATTTTTATTTCGTCGGTGACTGTTTCGTCCCATTTCAGTTCATCATTTTCATAGATCTCAAATCCGAGTTTTTGGCATTTGAGCACGATTTTTGAGTATGTCTTTTCGAGCAGGACTCTTATTGTACAGGTTTTCTTTTTTTTTATCGGGGCAGAAATGATATCGAAAAGCGGATCGCGTATATCCTGCCCCGGTGCCGAAGTTTTTTCGGCAGGGAATTCACTGAAGAAGCCCGATGAAGGAAGAAAAAAAGATAAAATCAGACAGGAGAAAATGATCATCGGTTTTCGCGGGCCATTTTTTTCAGCTTTCCCTGAATAAGGCTTTTGGCCCCGAGGGAGAGTCTGTCCACAAACAATACTCCGTTAAGGTGGTCAATCTCATGCTGCAGCACTCTTGCAAGCATACCTTCGGCATTCTCAATTATGATTTCCCGGAATTCGCTGTTCCTGGCCTTCAGGGTTATTTTTTCAGGACGAAGAACCTCTCCCGTAATGCCCGGTATCGAAAGGCATCCTTCTTCATAAGGGATAAGATCGCCGGCAGTGTCGGTAATGTCTGGATTAAAAAATACCTGAGGATCAGGTTTGTCGGGATCTTCTGAAAGATTAATTACTATAATCCGCTCTGACAGGGCTATCTGTGGAGCTGCCAGTCCTATGCCGTCTTTTTTCAGCATAGTTTCTTTCATGTTCAGAATAATGTCCTTATGCTCCTCGGTGAGGCTCTCTATAGCGGATGCTTTCCGGCGAAGGACCGGATCTCCGTATGTCCTGACTGGGAGTACCATTCTATTTCCCGTCTGTTTCGGAAGTAACTTCCTCTTTTGTTTCAGGGTTTATTATGCCTGAGACGGCGTTTTTTCTGACTTCAATATTCAAACCGTTACCTATATTTAAAACCATTGTTTTTTCTTTCTTGGAAACAACTTTGCCGTATATTCCTCCTATTGTGACAACCTTGTCTCCCTTTTTTATTTCATCGACCATCTTTTGGAAATTCTTCTGCTTTCTTTTCTGCGGAAGTATTATGAATATGTAAATGACGGCAAACATGAATATCATTGGAAGCAGCATTGCGCCGAGGCTTCCTTTCCCGGCTCCGGAACCCTGTGCCCAGACTGGGGCTGTAACTGAAGAAAGTATAAAAAGAAGTTTCATTTTACCTCCGGTTTTTCTGCAAAAAACAGATTAGTTTTCCTGCAGGAGAGTTTTTACTATTTTAAGTATCTTATTGTTGTAGCCGATGTCCGGGGAATCCTTGAGCATATATATCAACTTTCCTGAAGGAGAGTCCGGTGCGTCTCCAAAAATAAAAAGTTCGCATATCGGTATTTTCAGGCCCTCGGCAATAGAGTATATCGTTTCAAGAGTGGGATTGCCCTTTCCGGACTCTATCATGCCAATATGCTGGTAGTTGATTCCGACTTTTGATGCGAGGTCTATTTGAGAAACACCCATTGATTTTCTAACGCCGCGAAGCCTCTCTCCGAATTCTTTTTTTATATTGACCATTTTGCCTTCCTTGTTATTAAGTCTGGTAGAATATAAGGTAATATATTTTGTTAATCAACGATTATTCAAGGTCTGTGATTTTTCTTAGTGCCATTTTAAAAACAACAGAAAAAAAAGGCTTTTTTCAGCCCTGTATTGTTATCAGAGGTACGTATTCCTGATTTTTTTATATTTCCCCGGGTGGTCAAGAGTATAATGCAGCCCGCGGCTTTCTTTTCGTTTAAGAGCGCACTTTATTATCAGCTCCGCTGTCAGGGCTATATTTCGAAGTTCAAGAAGTTCGGGCGTTATTTTTGTTTTTTTATAGAAAAATTCTATATCGGTTCTTATCAGACTGATTCTCTTTAGTGCCAGTTTAAGCCTGTGGTCGCTCCTCACAATGCCCACATAGTCCCACATCAAACGCTGAATTTCGGTAAGGTCATGTGAAAGGAGAACCCATTCCTCATTGTCAACCGTGCCCTTGTCATTCCATTCTTTTAGTTCGGGAGGTGAAAAATCTCCGTTGAGCATGCTAATTGCGTTTTCCGAGGCGTTTTCAGCCATCACAACGGCTTCGAGAAGAGAATTGCTTGCGAGCCTGTTTGCGCCGTGAAGTCCGGTACAGGCACATTCACCGGCGGCATAAAGCCTTTTTATACTCGTTCTTCCGTTGATATCGGTTTTTATTCCCCCGCACATATAATGGGCGGCGGGTACCACCGGAATGGGTTCTCTGGTAATATTTATCCCGAATTTTAGACAGTTTTTATAAATGTTCGGGAACCTTTTTCTGGTTTTTTCAGCTTCTTTTCCGGTCGCATCAAGATAGACGAATTTTATTCCCTGCAGCTTCATTTCTTTATCTATAGCGCGCGCAACAACATCTCTCGGGGCAAGGCTGCCTAATTTGTGGTACTTCTTCATAAATTTATTTCCGTTCAGGTCGCGCAGCTCTGCGCCATATCCGCGAAGGGCCTCTGAAATAAGAAAAGATCGGGCATCAGGGTGATAAAGGGTCGTGGGGTGAAACTGCATAAATTCCAGATTCGAAATGGTCGCGCCGGCACGGAATGCCATTGCTATGCCGTCACCGCAGGCTATGGACGGATTTGTTGTATGGAAATACGTTCGGCCCGCTCCTCCTGTCGCCAGCAGAGTGGACGGAGCGTTTATTTTAATGACATTTTTTCCGGATTTATCATAAACATATACGCCAAAACAAACCAGGCTTTGATCACCGCGGTCTTTTTCTTTTTTACAGTGATGGTTTGTAATCAGTTCAACCGCGGTATGATCAGTAAGTATTTTTATATTCTTGTGTTTATTTGCTCTGCAAAGCAGAGCTTTTTCAATTTCATGCCCGGTATAATCTTTCACGTGTGCTATTCTGTTTTCTGTGTGTCCGCCCTCCCGGCCAAGGTCAAGAATGCCGTTTTTATGTCTTGTGAAATCAACTCCTGATTTTAGCAGTTTGTCAATTACCTCGGGACCTTTTTTAACAACTGATTCTACCACCCGGGGATTACAGAGGCCGTCGCCTGCTTCCAGGGTGTCTTTAATATGTTTTTGAAATGAATCTGTTCCTGACAACACAGAGGCGATACCGCCCTGCGCGTAGTTTGAGTTAGAGTCCTTCTGCCTTTTTTTTGTAATTATAACCGTCTTTCCCGCTTCAGCGGTTTTGAGAGCGTAAGACAGTCCCGCTATTCCGCTGCCGATAATAATATATTCGCAGGAAATCTGATTCATTTATCATTTCTTTTGTATATCAGTGTGAGAATACGGATCGCGATATAAGCCGCGGCAAAAACGGATCCGGCGTATACCGCGGCTTTTCTCATTAGTAAATCAGAAATGCCTAAAGTAAAGGCGATTCTGTCAGAAAAAAGATACAGGATAACGGAGAGGAAAAGCATTACAAAAACGGTGTACAATAATTTTCTTAATAGAAAATTATTGCCTTTTTCTTCACGGTCGGCGGGTATTTTCTCTTTCATTTTTCCATCTCTTTCATTGTGAAAATTATTTCTCTGCCGCATTAAATATAAGTCTAAAAAGCTGTTCACAGTAAAAAAAAAGTAAATTTCCCGTTCCGCGGGTTTTTTAAGCCATATATATGGTATTTTTTTTAACAGACCGCACAAGATTGTTAAAAATATTTTTTTTTATTCTCAAGCGCTTGCTAAAAAGAGAAAAAATAGATATTTATTATATATTGGTAAACGGTTTTGTGAATAGTTTTGTGGATACCTTAATTTTTGATATAATAGTGTTTTATGAGAATTTTTACAATAAATCAACGCCGAAATAGCGGCAAAGTTATTAAAGGAGGTGATTTTAATGCCTGATTATTATACTACCGGGCAAGTGGCAAAAAAACTCAGGGTTTCTGTTTCCACTTTGAAAAGATGGATTTCAAGCGGTGATGTTGGAACGGGAAATCTCAGGAATGCGTCCGGCTGGAGGTTGTTCTCCGCCAAGGACCTTGAAAAATTTTCTGATTATAAAAAACAAAAAAGAAAACAGGGACGGCGTTTTAACGAAACGACGCTTATTCCCGCCGTAAGAAAAAACCAGAAAAGGATGACATGAAGCTCATTTCATTAATTTTTATGCTGATCACGATCTTTTCCACTGTTTCAGGCCAGAAGCGGAGCAGGGCGGAAAGCATATATTTGCTGAGGTCTTCCAATACTCCGGGTTTCGGCAATATCTGGGGAAGGACAACTTTTCGTTCTTACCAGACAAGTGACGGGACATTGTTTATTGAGCCTTATGTGGAAGGAAAGATCGGGCTTTCCGGTAATCTTTCAATTGCCGCGGGTATGGTGCCTTTTGAGAAGGGTGTCATCGGGAAATCGGAGATCCACGCCAAACTGACTCTTCCGGAAAATGACAATCTCCGTATTTTCGGCGCAGGTGTAACAGCTGACCTTATTCTGCTGACAGAGGAAGATACTCTCAGCCTGCTGCAGGGGCCCGACCGTCCGTCATATAATCCGGTTGTGGGTTATACTCTTTGTTTTGATGCGGACCTTATCAAAAAATATCCCGCAATGCCCCTGAAGTTTTACCTGAATATTTCCAATATTGATAAGGACAGAGACCTTCTCAGATATGATCAGATTTCGCTCAGGTCAGGTCTGGAATACAAAGGTGAAAGGCACAGCTATTATTTGTCCGGAGGAGCGGGGCTTTACAGAGAAAAACTTACAAGACTAGGCCCGGCAAAAGACAGCTACGGGGAAATGACCGTATATGCGGGAACCGGAGTGAGGTTCAGACCCTTTTCCCATTGGTTTCTTGAACGGATAAACTTTAATGTTTCAGGTAAGGGACTTTTGTATTCGAAGCTTGATCAGCTTTCTCCCGACAAATGGGGTATTGAGTTTTCAATAGAGATGCCCGTTTTCCACAGAGAGACAAACGCTGAAGCGGTAAGGTCTCTTATATTTCTAAGAAACCGCAAAGCCATTGAATCCGCAGGTAAAAGAGGAGAAAAATCGTCTTCATCTCAATCAGGGAGAAGTCTCCGTGAGATAATATCAGCGGCGGATAAGGTTAACAGGGAAAAGCTGGGGGACTTACTCGGTGAAAAGGACCCTTTGAAGGAAAGAGAAAAAGAAATAATCGAACGAAGAAAAAAGATTGATGAAGAAATGGAAGAAATTGAGGAATTGCTGGAATGACGAGTAAATACTGTAAAATCATGGTTATTATTCTGACCATCTGTGTATTCGCAGCCGCTATGCCTAAAAGGAGCAGGGGCGCCGGACTTTTTTATTGTGAGTCCGCCAATACCGTCGGTGCAGGCAATATCTGGACCCGTCTGTACGGAACAGGGTATATCTGGGATAACAATACCGCGGACAACCTTCCTAAAATATTTCCAAATGCAAAGATAAAATACGGTGTTACCGATTTCCTGGAGTTGGAGTTGGACTCAAGGATAATTACATACGGCTTCCAGCCGGGAAGCGCAGCTTTCCGGGGAAAGCTCACAACCCCGAACAACAAAAAGCTTAAACTTTTCAGGGCCGGCCTGCAGTTTTCAGCGGAGAAAGGGTTTTATGAGGAATTTCCGAGCGTCGGTTTTAGAGCTGTCACGGAAGGCGGCGGCGTCGGGTTTAATTCCGAGGGCTTTGAGAACGCAAATATGAAATTTGTTCCTATGTTTTGCGCCGATCTGGATTTCATATCTGTTTTCTCAACACTGCCGATAAAACTGTATTTTAATTTCGGTAAAGAATTCGGCGGAGGAGAGGAGTTTTCCTATCTCAATATGTATCGATTCAAGGGAGGAATCGAATATAAAGGTCTTTACACAGAGATGTTTATAGAGTACAAACTGGATGCATTCGATAATTTTTCAAAGCCGGTTATTGTGCATGACCTGAGTTCCAATCCTTATGACACTTTCCGGGTTTTTTTCGAAGAGAATCCGTCATATGTCACAGGCGGGGCTAATGTTAAATACGAAAACGGAATAAAGCTGACCGGAGCGGTTTCTATTTTGTTAAGTAAAAATGTTAAAGAAAACCACGGGCTTGTAAGACCCGTGATAAAAACATCCCGTACAACAATTAATCAGGGGTTCTCGCCGTTTTTTGCCGATTGGAAACTGTGTGGCGCGATCAGCTTTCCTTTGAGGTTTAAAATTACCAGCAGTGAGATGGTCAGATATTTTCTACTTCGTAAAAACCGTAACAGAAAAAAGAAAATAGATATTTTCCCTTAAAATCCCACCAGGTCTATTTCTTCAGA
>CAYNYI010000028.1:0-29191 GCA_964401455.1 uncultured Fibrobacterota bacterium | reverse complement strand
GTTTTTTCCATCGCCTCGAAGACAGTAACCGAATGTCCGGCAAGTCTCAGAAACCAGGCTGCGGTCATACCCGCCGGCCCCGCTCCTATTACCGCCACCTTTTTTCCGGAATCTTTACCGGGTTCAGGGAGCAAAGCTCCGCCGTTTCTGGAAATTTCAGTATCGGCTATGTACCGCTTCATCTGGCAAATCGCAATAGGCTCATCCACTCCTCCCCTGCGGCATACAGATTCGCAGGGCCTCGGGCATACTCTTCCGAGTATTCCCGGAAAAGGGGCCTTTTCTCTTATAAGTTTTGCTGCTTCGGGTTCGCGGCCCTCGGAGACAAGTTCCAGAAAGCCTCTTATATCAATTGATGCGGGACACTCCTTCTCGCATGGGGGGATACAGTCTCCGCAATGATCGGAAAGAAGGAGTTCAAGACATGTTCTTCTGTTTTTGTCAATTTCTTCGGATTCGACTATAACAGACATTCCGTCCCGGACCTTTGTTGCGCAGGAGGGGACAAAATTTCCTTTTCCGCCCTCAACTTTCACGGCGCAGACAAAACAGCTGGTAAAAGGCTTAAGGTTTTCTGAATGGCAGAGCGTCGGGATATCGAAGCCGGCAAGTCCGGCAGCTTCGAGAATAGTGGAGCCCTCCGGCACCTCGTACTCCCGGCCGTTCAAATTAATTTTAACAGAATTCATTATTTCACCTCAATCGCGTCAAATCTGCATGTTTCGATACACATGCGGCACCGGGTGCATATTTCAGAATCTATGGAATGAAGTTTTTTTCGTTCTCCGTTTATGGCGTCAACCGGACAGGCCCTCACGCATGCGCCACAGCCGGTGCATTTTTCATTAATGAAAACGGTAATAAGATCGGTGCAGACCCCGGCGGGACATTTCTTGTTAATAATATGCTCTTCGTATTCTTCGCGAAAATATTTTATAGTGGTTACTACCGGATTGGGGGCCGCCTGACCAAGGCCGCAGAGAGAAGTTTTTTTGATACTTTCCGCAAGATCAAGAAGAAGATCGGTATCTCCGGGTTTCCCCCTGCCTTCGCATATCGCATTCAAAAGCTCAAGCATACGCTTTGTGCCGATACGGCAGAATGTACACTTTCCGCAGGATTCTTCCTGGGTAAAGGAGAGAAAATATCTGGCAACATCAACAACACAGGTTGTATCGTCCATAACCACAAGACCGCCTGAACCCATTATAGCGCCGGTTCCGCTTATAGAAGAATAATCTATACTGGTATCAAAAAGGCTGTAAGGAACACAACCTCCTGCCGGACCGCCTATCTGCAGAGCCTTGACAGGCCTGCCGGAAGATGTTCCGCCGCCGATTTCCTCTACGACCTCTTTTATGCTTATTCCCATGGGAACTTCTATCAGGCCGCCGCGCCTGATTTTTCCGGCAAGCGCGAATACCTTAGTACCATAGCTGTCGGCCGACGCATATTTATTGAATTCCTCAGGTCCGAGACTGATTATATAAGCGGCATTCGCATAAGTTTCCACATTATTTATATTTGTGGGCCTGCCGTTTATTCCGGATTCCGCGGGATACGGAGGACGCAGCCTCGGCATACCGCGCTTACCCTCAATGGAGGCCATTAAAGCTGTTTCTTCGCCGCAAACAAAGGCGCCGGCGCCTTCTTTAACTTTTATACTGAAATTGAAGTCTGAACCAAGTATGTTTTTCCCGAGATAATTCTTCTCTCCGGCCTGCAAAATAGCTTTATTAAGCCTTTTTACGGCAAGCGGATATTCCGCTCTGCAGTATATAAAAGCTTCTGACGCTCCGGTTGCGTATCCGGCAATTGTAATACCCTCGATTACAGAGTGAGGATCACCTTCAAGAATCGACCGGTCCATAAAAGCCCCGGGGTCACCCTCATCGGCATTACAGACAAGGACTTTTTCCGGTCCGGGCGCCTTGGCGAGTATTTCCCATTTGAATCCGGTTGGAAAACCAGCTCCGCCGCGCCCCCTGAGCCCGGATTCTTTTATCATTTCAACCGTATCGGAGGGTGTTATTTCTACAATGCAGCGCCTGAGGGCTTTATACCCACCGGCCTTTTCATATTCTTCTATGCTTTCAGGGTTGATTATACCACAGTTACGCAGAACAATTCGAACCTGGCGTTTAAAATAATCTTCATCCTCAGAAACGCTTTTCGGTATTCCCCCGGCAGGCATTTCTGCGCCGTAAGCAACTGCAGAAGCTATTTCCGCGGCAAGTTTTTTGTCAACTTTTTCGTAAGTAACCTTTTCGGAGCCGATTTCGACATCGACAAGAGGTTCGGCGTAACACTTCCCGATACAGGAAGTTACACCAAGCAGCACATTGGAGGGAAGCCCGGACTGACTGAAAAATTCATGAATCTCGCCCGCCCCGGCGGCGATTCCGCATGTTCCGAGACCGACTGTGATTTTTTTATCAATCATCACGGTACCTCTTCAAAATTTTTCTTAGTTTTTTCGGCGAGAGGTTCCCGTGAATATCCTCATTAACAGTAATGACAGGCGCAAGGGAACAGCATCCCAGGCAAGCCACCGTTTCAAGCGAAAAGAGACCGTCTTCGGAGGTTTCTCCCTGCTTGATCCCGACTTCATCGGTAATGGCGGAAATAAGCATATCCGCGCCGGCTACATGGCAGGCTGTTCCTTTACATACGCGAATAAGATGCTTCCCGACAGGAACAAAACGGAACTGTGAATAAAAAGTGGCGACTCCATACAGATCGGAAGGGGGGATACAGGCTTCTTCGGCTGCCGCCTCAAGAAGGTCCTCGGGCAGATAGCCTTTTATTTCCTGGATTTTCTGAAGGATGGGTATTGATTTTCCTGGACCTTTGCCGACTTCCGCAACGATCCCTTCAGCTTCCTTTTTTATATTATCACTGCATGAGCAGCCCAATATCATACTCCGTATTTAAAAATGCTGTATAATACCTGTAATCGCGCTACAAAAGATAATAAATATTAATTATTGATAACAAACTTAAATTTGTATTTATACTGCCTTCCCCGGTTTTTTTTTGAAATATAATATTACAATCATAATTGTGCGATATCTGCAAATTTTTATATATTGAGTATTAGGGGGAGTACAAATAAAATTTAAAAGAACTCAATAAAACGGTGCAGGAAAAAAATATACAAGAAAATGAAAATGCCCTGATTAAAAGCAGCCCTTTCATTCAGTTCCACTGGAAAGCGGATAAGGGGTGGCCCGTAAAATCGGTATCGCCTAATATCGATATCCTCGGTTATACACCGGATGAATTTACTTCTGTCAATAAAAAATACTCCGACATCATCGTTCCTGAAGACCTTCCGTTTGTGGAGGAAATCGTTAATAAGGAAATAGAAAAACAAAAAGAACATTTCGATGTCGAATACAGAATTTTCGACAAAAAAGGCAAAAAGTTATGGGTACATGAATGGAGTATCGTAATATACAACCACAGCGGGAAGCCGTTGGATTTCAATGGAATAATTGAAATCATCGAATCAAGAAAACAGAATGAGCTCAGGCTTAAGGAAAGCGAAGAGAGATACCGGGTCCTTTTTGAGACCGGACTCGACGCGCTGTTCATGATTGAGAATGAAAATGGTAAAATAATATCGGCAAACCGCGCCGCGGAAAAGATGTACGGCTATACCCGCGGAGAATTTTACAATCTGACCCTGAATAACTTAAAAGAAAGAGTCACACAGTCTCCTTTGACAAGTAAAGAAGACCGCCCTTCCTTCTGCCGCCACCGTGATAAAAGCGGAAATTCGTTTCCGGTTGAGATAAACACCCGTTCATTTTCATGGAGAAACAAAGAAGTCTCCCTGCTCGAGGTGCGAAATATAACCGACAGGCTGGAAACAGAAAGAAACAGAGAGCAGAGAAATAAAGAACTCGGGCTTATTTCCAAAACTACTCTTAGAATAAGCAGAAGCCCGGATACAGACGAGATATGCGAAACAATAGCTGATGCTGTGCACAGTATTTTTCCGGGGGACTATATAATAGTTTCTCTTTTTGAGCCTGATGCCGGCGGCATAATAATTAAAACACATCGGGGATTCGGAAAACTCACCGGAATGGTCACAGACAGCCTCGGCAAAGACCCGCAGAAAATGGTTTTTCCCCCTGAGAACATGAAAGAGAAGGAATGTCTGGATTTCTGTTCAGGTAAAATGACCGAAGTTAAAAAGGGGACCTATGCTCTTCTCCAGAGAAAAGTACCTGAAATGCTTTGCAGGGTAATGGAGTCAACACTGGGAATAAAAAAATCCTTCACTACTGGCTTCAGTCTGGAAGGAGTTCCTCAGGGCGGTGTTACAATACTTGGGAAAAACGACGGCTACATGGAATATAGATCGGCCATAGAGACAATAATTAACCATGCAGCCGTCGAAATAAACAGAAGGCGAACCGAGCAAAAACTTTTTGAAAGCGAACAAAGATACAGGCAGCTCGCCGAGACGCTCCCTCTCGGCGTAGAGGAAATCGATTTGAGCGGCATGATAACTTTGGTCAATCCCGCATATACGGATCTCACAGGATACAGCCTGAAAGAGGCCGTTGGAAAAGCCATCTGGGATTTTTGCCCGGAATCGGCCCCTTTGAGAAACCTTTTTTTTGAGATTATCTATAAAAAGCCGCCTCCCTCCCCATGGTTCGGAGATAATGTCCACAAGAACGGTTCTCTAATAAAACTCCGTGTCGACTGGAATTACCGCGTGGACTCTTACGGGGAATTGACAGGACTTGTCGCGGTCCTGACCGATATAAGCGAAAAAAGAAAACTTGAAGAGCAGCTGCATCAAAAACAAAAACTCGAAGCGATCGGGCAGCTTGCCGGAGGTATAGCCCATGACTTCAACAACCAGCTTGCCGGAATCCTGGGCTATGCCGATCTGCTGTCGGGAAAACTCGGTGAGAATAAAAAACTGGTCAGGTACTGCTCACATATAATCAGCTCCGCTGAACGGGCCGGGCACCTTACAAACCAGCTGCTTGCTTTTGCCAGAAAGGGTAAATATCTTACAGTTGGCACAGATATACATAAACTTCTCGATGAAACGGTATCAATACTGAAAAGAAGCATAGATAAAAACATTATAATAGTGAAAGAATTCAAATCCGACTCCCCTTTCACGCTGGGGGATCCCGGGCAGCTTCAAAACGCTTTTCTAAACATAGCCTTAAATGCCAGAGACGCGATGCCCGAAGGCGGGCAGATACACATAAGAACAGAAGACTCGTTTCTTGATTCGGCTGATGGTAAATCAATGCAGCATACGCTCAGTTCGGGAAAGTATCTCAAGATAATCCTGACAGACAGCGGAAAAGGAATTCCGAAAAACGTTATGGATAAAATATTCGAACCTTTTTTTACGACAAAACCTCAGGGCAAGGGCACAGGTATGGGGCTTGCCGCGGTTTACGGTACCGTCAAAAACCACGGCGGCGGGGTACATATAAAAAGCTTCCCGGAAGAAGGGACCTCGGTTACTATATATCTTCCGGCACATTCGGAATCCGCCAGTAAGCCGCTAAGAGGAAACAAAGAAGTATATGAAAAAAGCGCTTCGGGCACCGTGCTTGTTGTGGATGATGAGCATATTGTGAGGGATACCGCTTATGAAATGCTTTCTACAATAGGTTACAAAGTACTTCTCGCAAAAGACGGAGAATCCGGAATTAAAGTATTTGAAGAAAACAGAGATTCTATAGACCTGGTTCTCCTTGATATGGTGATGCCTAATAAAGGAGGAAGAGAAACATTTATGGAAATTCAAAAAATCAACCCGAATGTCAAGGTGCTGCTTTCAAGCGGTTACAGCATAGACGGCGAAGCCCAGAGCATTCTTAACCTGGGTGTTACCGGCTTTATCCAGAAACCTTATACCACCGCTTCACTCGCCTCCCGGATAAAAGAAGCTCTCATGTCCTGAGGTTCCCTCCTGCCGGGGGCTATGGAAAAGAATTATATTCTCCGCATGAAAGAAATCCATACATACAGAATTGTTCAGCTTGGATGCGACAAAAACGCCGTGGACGGCGAAAAGACCGCCGCGCTTTTTGAGGAATATGGTCTTAAAAAGTCATCGAATGCGGACCTTGTTTTCATAAATACGTGCGGGTTTATAGAAAGCGCCAGAGAAGAGTCGATAAATGAAATCCTTTCGGAGACTTCCACGGTAAGAGAAGAAGTCACGGCTCCGCTTATTATAGTGGGCGGCTGCCTTACCGTAAACTATCTGTCCGAACTAAAAGAAGGTATTCCTGAAGCGGGCCATTTTATACGCCTTCACAACAAAGATGAAATCTCCGGAATTCTGGAATCCCGCGGGCTTCGCAGAAAAAAAAAGATAATCAGAGCTCCGCAGGAAAAAGCCTCATATGCTTTTATTAAAATATCAGACGGCTGCTCGAACAGATGTTCCTACTGCTCTATACCCTCTATACGGGGACCCTACAGCCAGAGACCCGAGGCAGATATTATAAATGAATCCATTTTTCTGAATAAAAACAAAAATTGCAAAGAGCTCATACTTGTCGGCCAGGATACCGCCGGATACGGATTCGGCAAAAGACAGGGCAACCTCCGGAAGCTTATTGAAAAACTTCTCGAACATACTTCTTTTCCGAGATTGAGGTTTATGTACATGCATCCGGCCCATACCACACGTGAAATTATAGACCTTGCGGCTTCAGAAAAAAGAATATGCGGATATATAGACCTTCCGCTCCAGCATATTTCCGACAAAATACTCAGTTCGATGAACAGAAAAACAAACAGAAAGAAAATAGAAAAACTAATCGACTATATCCGGTCAAAAGGAGAAATAGCTCTAAGGACTTCACTTATTACCGGGCTGCCGGGCGAAGGGCGCGCCGAGTACAGAGAACTTCTCGATTTTGTGAAGGAAACAAAATTTGAGCGTCTTGGTGTTTTCACCTATTCACCCGAAGCGGGGACTCCCGCTTTTGATATGGCAAAAAGACCGGGAACCAAAACTGCGGAAAGACGCGCCGCAGAAATAATGGAAATACAGAGGGAAATTTCTTATGAAGCTAATAAAAAAAATGTCGGAAAAAAGGTGAAAGTCCTGATAGACGGAGAATCGCCGGACCCGTGGTATGATTATTACGGGAGAACAGAGAGAGACGCTCCGGAAGTGGACGGATATGTGCTTCTTAAAAATACAAAAAGAAAGTTTAAAACAGGAGACCTCATAGAAGCGCCTGTAACGGACTGCACCGAATATGATCTTGTCGCCGATATCGGAGGAAAACAGTAATGAAATACAGGTGGCAGCCGAGAAGTGAGGATAATTGCAAAGACAAGACCCATTCCATCCCCGGTATCTCGGAAATAACATCAACGGTTCTCGCGAACCGCGGGATAAATACTCAAGAAGCGGCCTCTTTATTCTTCTCCCCCGGGATTTCATTGATGCATTCTCCGCTTCTCTTCCGGGATATGAAAAAGGCTTCGGCCAGGGTACTCCGGGCATTGGACAAAAAAGAAAAGATCATGCTCTGTACAGATTATGATGTTGACGGCTGCACTTCCGCCGCCATTTTATACAGAGCGCTTATTGAATGCGGAATGCAGGAAGACGGTATCATTCTATACCAGCCTTCACGAACCGATGAAGGATACGGTTTCCCGCGGAGGGCTGTTGATGAGGCCCATGCCTCAGGCGCTTCCCTAATAATTACCGCCGACCTTGGAATATCCGAGGCCGGCACCGCTGAATACTCCGGAAATAAGGGTATTGACCTCATTATTACAGACCACCACCTTCCTCCTGCCGAACTTCCGAAAGCTCTTGCGATAATAGATCCGCACATAGAAGACTGCGGATATCCTTTCAACGGCCTTTCAGGAGCCGGCACCGCTTTTAAGCTGGCCTCCGCATTCTGTCTCGAAAAATACGGCTCTCATCCAAAATTTTTTAATGAACTGATCCAACTCGCCGCCCTCGGCACGGTATGTGACATGATGCCGATGACCGGGGAAAACCGCATTATAACAAAAGCGGGCTTTTCTATAAAACGTGACAGCGGCTTTTATAATCCTGGAGTAGCGGAACTTCAGCAGATATCGGGCAATTCAAACAACTCACTCGATGTTTTCACTGCCGGTTTCCAGATTGGGCCGCGGATAAACGCGCTTAGCCGCATAGAAGGTGACCCGGCGGAGGCGACCGAGCTTCTAACTTCAAGAGACCCGGTAAGGATCCGGAAAATAGCCTCAAGACTTGAGGGCATAAATAAAAAGCGGCGCTTTATTGAACAGGAGTATTACAGAAAAGCGGAAAAATATCTTAAGGACAACCCGGCTGCGGCGGAGAAAAAGATTATTATACTTGCGGGGAAAAAGTGGGAAAAGGGAATCTGCGGGCTTGTAGCAGGCAGGCTCTCATCCAGGTACTACAGACCGGCAGTTGTTCTCTCGGATGACGGAGAAACCATGACTGCTTCCTGCCGTTCAATACCCGGCTTCGACATTCACGAAGCCCTTCTGAATTCATCAGACCTTTTTGTTAAATTCGGCGGGCATAAGCAGGCTGCGGGTTTTGAAATTAAGACCGGAAAATATGAAAAGCTCAAAGAAGCCCTTTACGGCTATACCGAATCCAGACTTACACCGGAACAGATGGTGCCTCTTGTTATTTACGATATGAATGTCCGCATAGCGGATATAACAAGAAATGTCGTTGAGGAACTTCTGATGCTTGAGCCTACAGGAGAAAAAAACCCGCCGCCGCTTTTTGTGTGCGAGGGAAGGCTTAAAGACCGATTTATTATGGGAAGAAACCGGAACCATCTCAAGTTTATACTTGAGGACGATAGCGGCACGGCCGAGTGCACGGCTTTCGGGCTTGCGGAACGGGCTGAGGAGCTTGCCTACGGCGCGGTTGTCCGATCCGCTTTTACACCTGTCATTAATGAATATATGGGTGCGAAAACCGTCCAGTTCAATACCCGGGTTTTTGAGGTGGTGGGACCGTAGAGACGCCCCGTTTTAACAATCCTCATTTCCGTGCATGACATTGGAATCCATTTTTAAAATCGTCCGGGTATTTCTGGTAAATGGACCATCGGGTCAAAGCCCGATGGTGACAGAATTGGCAAGAGGCCCCGCACCACGATGCGGGACCTCATGGTTGTTATGGGCAAGGCGACATTTAACAACATTTTACATTTGATATTATAAACGGTATTGTATTATAATATCAATATCATGAAGCGTAACAATGATCCTCATACTCACGACACGCGTTATAAAAAATTCTTCTCGAGCCCCGATATCTTCAGACAACTATTGACACAATTCATTCATGAAGATTTTGTGAAGGACCTGGATTTATCAGCCATAAAACTCGTAAACACCACGAATATAACACATCTTGAAAAGCGCCGCTATTCTGATATAATGTATTCCGTGAAATTGAAAGATTCCGAAGTACTCGTTTATATCCTGATAGAAATGCAGTCATCCGTCGATAAATTTATGGCTTTTCGAATGTCGGAATATATTCATGATTATTATAGAAGTAGAATCAGAAAAACGAGAAAAGGAAAATTGCCCTGCATATTCCCTATCTTGATCTACAGCGGCAATAAGAAATGGAACGCCCCTGTTCAACTGCAGAATTTAATCCGTAAAGATATCCCGGATAAATACATCCCTTCTCTTCAATATTACCCTGTATGCATCAATGAATTTAAAACCGATAATCTCGTAAAGATAAGGTCAGCGCTTTCAGCAGGCATGATTGCCGAGAATACGGAACCAGATACAGTCAAGAGACATTTTCAGATTATCGGGGATATCATGAGAGAAGAATCACCTTCATTAATGAAGAATTTCTCGGATTTTATCCTCAATTTATTTGAAAAAACACTGGAAACAGAATATATTTACAATGAGATAGATAAATTTATGCCGGAGAAGAATATGTCGATATTTACAGAGAGTTTTAAAAAAGCAAGAGAACAGGAAAGAAAAGAAGGCATCCAGCAGGGGCTTGAAGAAGGCAAAATCGAAGACGCACAGAAGATGTTGTCTAAAGGCTATTCCATAAAAGATATTTCCGAAATCACCGGTCTATCGCGACGGAAGATATCTGCGTTGAAAAACAAATAATATTTCATCTATTTCCTTACCGTTCTCAATAAATTAGGAAAAGATCCGGTCCGTATATAAAGTACCCGGATTGCTCCTCAATACACCATACGGTACTTTTACCCGATATTCATTTTTCAAGAAATCAACACTTAAATATAGTCTTCAATCATATTTTCAATATTTGTAAACTGTAAAAAAATAAAAATAATTACTGTTAGCTCTTGAAAAAGTCCGTAAAATCATCTATATTTGATTATATGGGGGCGGACTTTAATCCTGATAGAAAATTCTCCCGGTCTCGGCCGGCTTTTCGGCTTGACAGAATCTTAAATGCAAGATAAAAAAAGACTGAAAAAGTTTTACGGGATCCGGGCAAAACTCATCAAGGGGCTCAGCTTCGTTGTTTGCCGATTCGAAGGTATAATTAAAAACCCGCGTTTAATAAAAACACAAAACACACCGTTCCCGATATCTTCGAAAAATCTAATTCGTAAATTAAGAAAATTATCTCTGTATACTGCACATTTAATTAAAAGGGGGCTGATATGGCAGTTGCTGAAAGAGGTGCTTTTGTCAAGGAAGAGAGTTCACTTCTTATTTATCTGAAGGAAATAAGCCATACGCGATCACTTTCGCTTGAGGAGGAAGCGGAACTCGCTGTGAAGATAAGAAAAGGAGACCGTAAGGCACTCCATAAACTGGTAAGCGCGAACCTGAGGTTCGTGGTAAGCGTAGCAAGGAATTATCAGAACCAGGGACTTCCGCTTTCGGACCTTATAAACGAGGGCAACCTCGGGCTGATCAGAGCTGCCAAACGCTTCGACGAAACAAAAAAATTCAAGTTCATTTCATACGCGGTATGGTGGGTCAGGCAGGGAATACTTCAGTCTCTGGCCGAACAGTCCAGAATAGTAAAGCTTCCCCTTAACAGGGTAGGAACAATCCATAAGATAGGAAAAGCAGCGGACAGGCTTGAACAGAAACATAAAAGAACTCCCAATATAAAGGAAATCGCTGCAGAGATGAATCTGAAAGTGCAGGAAGTCGAAGAAACAATGAAAATCGGGAATACCCATATGTCCCTCGACGCGCCCGTAAAGAACGGCGAAGACAGCAAACTTATGGACATAATAAAAGACCATCTTGCAGTTTCTCCCGATGAGAGTACCAATAACAGCTCAATGAGCGAAGAAATCGACAGGACATTAAGTTCAATCTCGGAAAAAGAAGCAGATATAATCAAGATGTACTTCGGTATAGGAGTTGATACTCCCCATACCCTCGAGGAAATCGGCAGAAAATTCGGACTAACGCGCGAAAGAGTCAGGCAAATCAAGGAAAAAGCCATCAAAAGACTCAAGCACAAGTCACGCAGCTCTAAATTAAGGGCATATCAGCCTTGATTTTATTTGCCTGAGTGCGGATAAAATATTATTTTCTTGTCCGTGCAAAAAGAACCGCAATTACGGCGACAGTAGTTCAATCGGCAGAGCACCGGATTGTGGTTCCGGCCGTTGAGGGTTCAAGTCCCTTCTGTCGCCCCATTTATAAAGCAAAAGGCGGATTCTTCCGCCTTTTGCGTTTTTGGAAAAGTGTCCTCGAATTACCTAACACGCACACCTGGCACTTTTAGTGCAGGCAGTGAAAAGGAGATAACCCCATGAAAATATGCGTAATAGGATCATCCGGCCATTACCAGAACGCATGCAGCCAGGCATCGGCGCGCGAAGGAGTATCAATAACCGCAGCCGCGCCGGGGCATAAGGACGAAAAGCCGGCAAACCTTTCAGAATACAAATCTCTGCCGGTACCCCGCACATACAGCGATTACCGGGAAATGCTTGATTCAGAGAAACCCGATGCAGCCATAGTTAATTCACGCTTCGACCTGAACGGAAAAATAGCGGCGGATATTCTTGAAAGAGGAATTAATGTCTATTGCGAAAAGCCGGTAGCGTCTTCTCTGGAAGACCTGGAAATTCTGCGGAAACAAATAAAAAAGGACGGACCTTTATTCTGCGCAATGCATGAACTGCGCTATTCACCCGGAATGCAGAGCGCCCGAGCGGCGCTCCGGCAAAAAGACCTGGGCGGCCTTATCATGATAACAGCCCAGAAATCCTACCGGTTGAATTCCCGGCCTGAATTTTACAGAAACCGGGCCACCTACTCCGGCACAATCCCCTGGGTCGGATCACACGCCGTTGACTGGATTTACTGGTTCTCGGGCAAGAAATTCATTTCGGGTTCCGCAGTTCATACAAATATGTATAACAATGGACACAGGGACCTGGAAATGTCGGCCCATGCAACAATGCTTATGGAGGGAGGAATTCCTGCGGGAATGAATCTCGACTATGCGAGACCGGCAGGGGCGCCGACCCACGGAGACGACAGGGTAAGAATATGCTGTGAACGCGGTGTAATTGAGGTAAAAGACGAGACCGCTTCACTCATAAACGAGGAAGGCATTCAAAGTCCTCTGCCCATTCCAAAAATTTCCGGTATATTTTCCGATTTTTTGGACAAACTGACCGGTAAATCGCCATCGGATCTGCCGACTCCCGAAGACTCTCTGTATATTACAGAGATTTGTCTTAAACTACGCGACAGCGCAGATAATAACGGAGAAAAGGTCAGCTTCTAAGAATTGTATTCTTTCCCTGTCTTTTTTTCATCAACATCAAAGCAGACCTTTATACAGAAATCCCGCTTAACAAAACTGGCGTTATAATTTATGAGGGCTTTTCCTATATTGCCCATCCCGACAAGAATTGTATCCTGAATTTCCGTGGTATTAAGAAGAGAACGGAACCTCGCTATCATTTCGGTGACCCTGTAGCCCCGGCCGGTCTTTCCCAGTTTACCGAGCAGGGAAATATCCTTCCGGACATTACTGGGGGTCGTCCCCGCAAAGTCTGCAAGCTGCGGGGAAAAAACAAAACGGATTCCGGCCATTTCAAGTTCGCGGTATATACGTAGATACTTAACGATACGGTCTATAACAGGCAGTGGGAAATTTTTCATCAGATTATTCAGCCGGAGATTTGCTCTGTAATCTTTTCTTTAAGAAAAGCAGTCGCTTTTTCAAGGTTAGCCGCGGCTTTCACGCTCAGGCCTTCTTTGAAACCCCACTCGTATCCTTTTATTTCCAAAAGATATACATCGGGCTTTTTAGCGTATAATTCGTGGCAAAGCCCGAGAATGCTTGAGGGGTCCATAGCATGAGTCGAGAATCCGATCTCCGCTGCGGGGCTTAGTTTTTTA
The DNA here is from genome assembly GCA_964401455.1 of uncultured Fibrobacterota bacterium. Lineage (GTDB taxonomy): Bacteria > Fibrobacterota > OXYB2-FULL-49-7 > CAYNYI01 > CAYNYI01 > CAYNYI01. The sequence continues at coordinate 15,781 of CAYNYI010000028.1, read as the reverse complement.
AACCTGAACGGCTCCGCCTCGGCGTCCTCCGAAGCATCAACAAAAACAGAGTAGTCTTTCTCTGATATTAACAGAGAATCCTCAGCGTTAAGCTGATAATTAGAATCGAGTTCAACTTCATCACCGAATTCACCCTGAAGCCGCTCCGCTAAAAGCACACCCAGCGCGTCATCCTGACGCGCCGGGTTGCCGTATCCGTAAACGAGGATATTCAAACGGTTTTACTTTCTTCTGCTGCTTATTACGCTGCCGTCCGAATCGCAGAGAGAAACTTCGAGAGGCATTTTGCCCATCGCGTGAGTAGCACAGCTCAGACAGGGGTCATAAGCCCTGATCGCCACTTCAACGCTGTTAAGCATTCCTTCGGTTATTTCTTCCTGGTCCTGAAGATTATGCTCAGCCACCCAGTGAACCGCGCGGTTCATGGGCTCATTGTTATTTGTGGTGGAAACAATCAGGTTCGCCATCTCGATCTGGTCATTGTCATCGATCCGGTAATGGTGGAACAATGTTCCTCTCGGAGCCTCAATAAGCCCGACACCTTCTTTCTGCTTCTCGCCTTTCTTAACAAGGTCTGTACCCTGGAGGTCGGGATCGTTCAGAAGCTCTTTTATGCGCTCGGCGGCATGAAGAGTCTCGATCAGCCTTGCCCAGTGCATATGCATACTCATATTGTTCGGTTTGCCGGATGTATAGGAGCGGTACTGTTCGAACTCTTTCTGGGCGAGAGGTGTCGGTATAAAATCGCAGGTATTAAGACGGGCAAGCGGCCCTACCCTGTACCATCCCTTTTCTTTACCGATAGATTTAAGGTAAGGGAATTTCATATAACTCCAGGAGCGGACCTCCTCACCGATATAATCGAGATAATCCTGATAATCAACATCATCAAGAATTTTATTTCCCTCGAAATCAACAGCGCGGAGAACACCGTGATAAAGATCAAGCGCTCCGTCTTTTCTTACAAGACTGAGGTGGCTCGACGGAAAAGCGGCGAAACTGTCGAGCATTTCCGAGTTCTTGGAATGATAATCCTTGAAAAAATCAAGAGCGCCCTGCGCCCATTCAATCATCTTATCGGCGTTCTGGGTACCTTCGCCATTAAGGAAGCTGTCGCGTTCCTCGATGCTGAGGTTCTTATTTATTCCGCCGGGAATAGCGCCGGTGCCGTGAATTTTTTTTCCGGCAGTCGCCTTTATTATTTCCTGCCCGAACTTTCGCATCATTACACCCTGAACGGCAAGTTCCTTGTGCTTCATAGCCACACCGATAATATTTCTTATGGCCGGGTCGGCATCGATTCCAAAAAGCAGGTCCGGTGATACAAGATGAAAAAAGTGAAGAGCATGCGACTGGAAAGTCTGGCCCATATGCATGAGACGGCGCATCTTTTCTCCGGTGGGAGTAAGACCGTCAGGTCCGGTACCGACAATTACATCCATTGCTTTGGCAGCCGCGAGGTGATGGCTTACAGGACATATTCCGCAGAGGCGCTGAACGAGGACCGGAGCTTCCCAGTAAGGACGGCCCTGAGCGAACCTTTCAAAACCTCTGAATTCAACAATGTGGAGTCTGCTCTGTTCGAGCTTGCCGTTGTCGTCAAGGTGGATAGTCACTTTTCCATGCCCCTCGACTCTTGTTACCGGCTCTATAGTTATTTTCTTACCCATTTATGATTACCCTCTTTTATTTAAATTAATCAAATTTCACGACTTCATAAGGAAGGTCCATGCTCTTATTTGTAAGAAGCGCCTCCAGCGCGCCCCATATAAGCTCGGCCCTTGGAGCACATCCGGGAAGATAGTAATCAATCTTGACTATCTCATGACAGGGATAAACTTTATCAAGAATCATTGGAAGTTCCGGATCGTTCGGTATGATATTATCATCTACGGTCGGTGACCGGAGATAAGCTTCTTCAAGGCATTCCTTTACCGGAATACCGTTCCTCAGGGCGGGAAGACCACCCATTATAGCGCATTCTCCCACAGATATCAGGATTTTGCAGTTTTTTCTGAAATCTTTCAGTACATGCACATTCTCGCTGTTGCAGCATCCGCCTTCAATAAGACCAATATCGCACTGTTTTGTGAAAGTCTTGATATCGTCAATCGGAGATTTGTTGAATTCAACCAACTCTATGAGGTCAAGAATTTTCTCGTCAATGTCAAGTAGGGACATATGACACCCGAAACAACCCGCAAGAGAAGTCGTAGCAACTACCGGCTTAGCCATAATCTTTGTTCCTCTCAATTAATATTAATACAATTTATTTTTTTTCTATGTCGCTTCCTATCGGGTTTTTGTCAAAACGACGGGTGCCGATAGGCTCATCAAATCCTTTTTCTTTCTTTATTATGGCTCCGACCGGGCAAATTTCCATCGCTTTTTCCGCGAGTTCATCTGTAACCTGGTCAGCGAGTTCTTTTGAGATTTCAATAGAAACACGACTTCCCCTTTTTGAAAGGGCAAAAAGACTTCTTCCGTTTTCGGTCTTTATTCCTCTTACACATCTTTTACAAAGAACACAGCGGTTTCTTTCAAGAATCAGCTTCGGATGAGTGGCGTCAATATCTTTAAGCGGAAAAGCGAACAGGAAGCGAGGAACCATCATCTGGAATTTGTATGCAAGAGCCTGCAACTCGCAGTTTCCGCTTTTCTCGCAAGAAGGACAGAAATGGTTTCCCTCGACAAAGAGCATTTCCACAATGGCCTTTCTCATGTCATTCAACTCAGGGGTATCGAATTCTATATCCATTCCTTCCGTGACCATCGTAGTACAAGCCGCCATCGGTTTTCCGTTGACCTTGACAGTACATATACGGCATGTTCCGACCGGTTTCAAGCCTTCAAAATAACAAAGGACGGGTATATAAATTCCGTTTTCTTTGGCAGCTTCAACAATCGTCTTTCCCTTTTCACAGGAAAAGTCATTATTGTCTATTGAAAAATTGATCTTGTCCATAATAATTTAGCCTTTCTGATTTATTAGTTCGACGCTGTTCTTCCGGTAGCTTCGCATGACTCTTTTACGGCTTCATCAAGGTCGAACTCAGAGTAATAATCCATATCTTTTTTGACCTTATCCTCATAGAGAGATCTGAAATGTTCTATTGTTGAAGTTACGGGGTTCGAGGCTGTCTGCCCGAGGCCGCACCTGCATGTGGTGTTCATTATTGCGCCCCAGCTCTTGAGTTCCTCAATATCTTTGGGGACCCCGTGCCCGCGGCGGATCTTTTCAAGACGCTGTTTAATGAGTGTAGAACCGGCTCTGCAAGGGACACATGAACCGCAGGATTCCTCGATAAAGAAGTCCATGAAATTCTCCACTACTTCGAGTATGTCTCTTGACTTATTCATTATGATAAATGAACCCCCGGTAGAGAGGTCCTCGAAACCGATTATTCTGCCGAACTCGGATTCCGAAATGCAGGTTCCGCTGGGCCCTCCGACCTGAACGGCCTGTGTTTCGGAAGCTCCTGCCATTTCAAGAATGTCTTTTACGCTGATGCCCCATTCCACCTCATAAATACCGGGTTTTTCGCAATCGCCGGAAATACTGAGGAGCTTTGTTCCTGCAGACTGGTCGGTACCGAAACCCTTGAACCATTCCGCGCCGTTCTCGATAATACGTGAAGCAAAACAAAGCGACTCGACATTGTTAACGACAGTCGGTTTGTCCTGATACCCTTTCTGTACGGGAAACGGCGGCCTGATTCGGGGTTCTCCCCTTTTACCTTCGGCAGATTCGATAAGAGCCGATTCTTCTCCACAGACATAGGCACCCGCGCCCATCTGAATCCGTATATCAAAATCAAAACCTTCTTTACCGCAGACATTTTTTCCAAGGAGGTTTTCCGACCTCATTTTCTTTAACACTTCATTAAGATAGTTGCGTAAATAGATATATTCCCCGCGGAGATATAGGATACCTTCGGAGGCACCTATAGCGTATCCGGCCACGGCCATTCCCTCGAAAAGAAGACCGGCGCGCTCGGTCAAAACCACGCGGTCCTTGAATGTGCCTGGTTCGCCTTCATCGGCATTGCAGATTACGAATCTTTTCTCTGAGGGTGTGTTACGGCAGAATTCCCACTTCATCCCAGTAGGAAACCCCGCACCGCCTCTTCCTCTCAAGGAAGCGGTCTTGACTTCCGAGATTACTTCTTCGGGCTTCATCTCTACTGCTTTTTTAAGAGAGACACCCGGGTTGTAGTCCGCGAACATCACTTCGCCTTTTTTCTGTATATTGTTTTTTACTTCGGCCCTGACATTCTCATTTGCATTATTGCCGTCACCGTATTCCTTTACCATATCGGCGGCCGGAACACCCTTTTTCATGTCTGATACTATGGAAGAAACTTTCTCGGAAGTAAGGTTCGTGAAAACAACACCGTTTATGATCGCGGCAGGAGACTGATCGCTCATGCCGATGCAGGCTGTATTGAAAAGACCTATATTTCCGTCTTCGGAAACAGACCCGAAACCGCAACCGGCTTCTTTTTCAAATGCTTCTGCTACAACGGCGCGTCCTTTCATATTGGCGACCGCGCTGTCATCCAGATAAACGGCGTATTTTCCGGTAGGCTCTACCGAGAAGAAATGATAAAAAGAAATCGTTTCTTTTACACGGGCGCTGGAAATTTTGAGCGCGCCGGCGATGTCATATACTGCTTCGTCTGAGACATATCCTTCCGCCATCTGAAGGTCTATGAGGATATCCATAAGCCTTCCGGGATCGTTGTTATAACTATCCAGGATCTTTTTTAGTGATTCGGTCATAATTTCAGCCCTTAATTGTAGTTTAAAGAAGTTGTTATTTTATTTGATATCATATACTTAAGCGTGTGTTTGTGAAAATTATCACAATAACCGATGTAATAATATAAAAAATACTCCGGGTTAAATCAAGAGAGTACTTTTTTTTATCAGCCATGTCGAAGAAAGTAACATCGGTGCCAATACGTTCTTTTATCCCTATCTTTGTCTTGTGTATATCCGTGTCAGCGGATCTGTTTGATGAAATCGGCGAGGGTTCGCTTGTTTTTAAAGACACCCCCAGCGCTCTGCCCAATAAAGATTTTGTATTGAGGTTCGGCAGAAACAATACCGGTCTGTCTAATTCTTTCAGCTGCTACCGCAACCAATTTGCCGGAGATACCGGATATTTCTCAATGACGGTTTTTCCATCTCTTGAAGATTCTTCTTTAGAACGCCCGACGGTGTAGCTACGTATGCCGGCAATTTCATCCGCGGAAACCTTGAAGCATCCGAAGACAGCTCATCGGCGCAAACAATAAAAATTGAATCGGTATCGCCAAATCCTTTCAAAGGCGCTTTAAAGATCGCGTTTTATGTACCGTCAATATTCCGGGAAGAAATCAATATCGGGATATAGGACCTCATGGGAAAGAAAATAAAAACCGTTTTACGTGGAATACACGCGGATACCGGGGGAATTTTCACATGGAACCCCGTTGCCACAGCATCGGGCAGCTATAGAGTAAAATTCTCTGCGGGCAAAAGCGTTTTCTTCAGAAAAAAATTTTACTGTAAATAGTACCGGCTTGACCGCGGCGAGGAAAGAAGCCGCGGCACATATTTGTACCAAAGCGTAGTGTTGAAACATATTTGTATCAGGGTACAACATTCCTTCTCAGCCTTCTCTGGACATAAAAATATACATATCAATAGATTAGCTGACTGTAAAAAAAAAGGCACGCAGTTTGATATGTGGTTAGCGAATTCAAAACCCCTGTACAATAAATTAAACAAAGGAGGACTTAAATGAAATTCAAAAACCTTGCACCGGCGCTTGCAGCCGGACTTCTTCTGGCGGGAAGCGCCGCCGCGGAGGAAATTTCCGGCGCAGACGCCATGTTCACGGTAAACAATACATGGATGCTGGTAGCTACATTTCTGGTGTTTATCATGCACCTTGGCTTCGCAATGCTCGAAACGGGACTGACCAGAGCAAAGAACAGCGTAAACATAATATTCAAGAATGTTATGATAGTCGCGATAGGGCTTCTGACTTATGCTCTCATGGGCTTTAATCTTATGTATCCCGGCGAAGTCTTCGCGGGCAAACTCTTCGGGTTCGCCGGTTTCGGAATAGGGACCGACGCCGCGGGGCTAACAAGCGCCTATAACCCCGGATATACATACTGGACCGACTTCCTGTTTCAGGGAATGTTCGCGGCAACAGCCGCCACGATCATTTCCGGAGCGGTAGCAGAAAGAGTAAAACTGGGCAGCTTTCTCATATTCTCAACCATCTATGTGGCGATTTGTTATCCTATCGTCGGAATGTGGCACTGGGGCGGAGGTTTCCTTGCCGTCAAAGGCTTCCATGATTTCGCCGGATCGACTATTGTCCACTCCGTAGGAGGATGGGGAGCTCTCGCGGGCGCGCTCATACTCGGACCAAGGCTCGGAAAATATTATAACGGAAATGTAAAACCCATACTCGGGCACAACCTTTCGCTTGCCACAATCGGCGTCTTCCTGCTCTGGCTCGGATGGTTCGGTTTTAACGGAGGTTCGGTCCTTTCCGCTGATCCCGGAGGAGTTTCTCTGGTATTTGTTACCACAACACTTTCCGCGGCAGCGGGTATTGTAGGAGCAATGGCGGCTTCATGGATTATTCAGAAAAAACCCGACCTTACAATGATACTAAACGGTTGCCTCGCAGGTCTGGTTGGAATTACGGCCGGTGCCGATGTTGTTTCCGTCGCTTCCTCCATTCTTATCGGAGCCATATCGGGAATACTTGTTGTAGTACTTGTAATAGCAATAGACCATCTTAAAATAGACGACCCGGTCGGAGCGATTTCTGTCCATCTCGGATGCGGTATCTGGGGAACTCTTGCTGCCGGAATTTTCGGCGAAGGCAAAAGTGTTGGAGCGCAGCTTCTCGGAATAGTGATGACGGGTATCTTCTGCTTTGTTTTCGCGTCGGTGCTCTTCCTCATAATAAAGAAAGTCGCGGGACTACGCGTTTCTTCCGAAGAAGAACTGTCGGGACTTGATATAAGCGAACACGGTATGGAAGCGTACAGCGGATTTCAGATTTTCCTGAATCAGTAATGTAGATATAGTATCTTATAAACGAAAATAAAAAAAGGAGAATTAATAAAATGAAACTCATAATATCATATATTCAGCCGGAAAAGCTGAACGATGTTAAGAAGGAGCTGTATGCTGTAGACATTTTCAAAATGTCTGTAACGAACAGTCTCGGATGCGGACAGCAGAAAGGCTACCATGAATCCTATCGTGGAGCGGATATGGAGGTAAACCTCCTTAAGAAAATCCGTCTCGAAATAGCGATTAACGAGGAATATCTGGATGCGACGATAAACGCAATTATTAAAGGAGCGAGAACCGGAAGCATAGGCGACGGAAAAATATTTGTTCTTGATCTACAGGAGTGCATACGCATAAGAACCGGAGAAAAGGGCAAAGAAGCCATAGGATAAGTAACACATTATTGTACCATAAACGTAACTTTTAATCTTTCCAGAAAGGAAAAAAATGAAACTCTTCACACTTGCAGCAATGGTCGTATCGGCGGTATTTATCGCGGGAGCGGAAAGCCCCCTGGCACTCTACGGAAGCGTACACGGAAGCGGAGTTACTTCCGGGGGGCTCAGGTATTCACTCAGCGATGATGTCTGCTTCGATGTAAGCGCCGGAGCCATGAACTCCACAAACCCGGCCGGAGAATCGGTTACAGGGTTCGATGTATATGCCGACGCTTTCTTTTTCGGCCAGACATGGGGACTGGCCGCCGCGCTCAGCAGCCCCGGCGGAGACGCGGACAATACAATAACAGTCGGTATTGCCTATGCTCTTGAGAAAGAGATCAGCGAATCTGTTTATATCGGAGTCGCTCCCTCGATAGCCTCGGTCTCAATGGAAGGCGATGCCGATCCGGTAATCGGAGTTTTGAACGGCTGGGGAGTCTATGTGGTTCTCGGCATGTAATTTTTCCTTAATACCATAAATAACAGACGCCCCGCTTTTTTAAAAAGCGGGGCGTTTTCTATTGACGGCCGGGGCAACCAATATTATATCTTTCAAAGAAAACAACAGCATAAAAAAAGGAGAAAAAATGAAAAAAGCTGTTATTATACTTACAGATGGTTTCGAGGAAATAGAAGCCGTAACGGTAATAGATATTCTCCGCAGGGCGGAAATAGAAGTAGACTGCGTTTCCCGTACCGGAAAAACCATTGTAAAAGGCTCGCACGGGATCACGATAGCCTCCCTTACCCCTATTGAAAAAGTATCAAAAGACGCAGACGCGCTTATTCTTCCGGGCGGGCCGGGTACAGCAGACCTGAGAAACTGCGGTAAAACAAATGAGATTCTTATGTATTATTATGAAAAGGAAAAAATCATAGGAGCCATCTGCGCCGCGCCGTCCATACTCGGTAAAGCCGGAATACTGAAAGGCCGAAAGGCTGTCTGCTTTCCGGGAAATGAAAAGTACCTTGAAGGAGCCGAAATACTGGAATCCGATGTATGCGAGGACGGAAATATCATAACATCGCGCGCAGCAGGAACAGCCGTTCCTTTCGCGCTGGCGGTCACCGCAAAAATCACGGGAATAGAAAAATCGCATGAAGTCGGGGCAAAGATTCTTTACCGGAACAACTGATTATTCCCTTATACTCAGGGCATGCCTTACTTTTTCTGAGAGAATATCCCTTTCGAATGGTTTTATGAGTATGTCCGCTGCGTCAAAATCCTCACCGAGTTCATAAGAATTAATATCTTTCAAAGCGGTAACCACTATAACAGGGATGTTTTTTTCTTTTAAAAGCCCCGAACTTTTCTTCAGAAAGGTTATACCATCCATGAAGGGCATCATAATATCAAGAATAACAAGGTCTGGTGCCCGTTCGGATATTTTTTCCAGAGCTTCCTGGCCATCGGCCGCTTCGGTGAAAGAATAGTTGTCTTTCTGAAGAAACCTTCTTATAATAACCCTTATATCAGGATCATCATCCGCAATTAGAATGCGCAAATTTTCTCCTTATCGGTAAAACAGTTAAAAATATAATCAGATAAAAACCGCCCTCGTTATCAGCGTTTTAATTTCGTCAATATCTATCGGCTTCTGAAGAATTTTCATGAGCCTGTATTTTTTAACATTATCCTGCATGGTTTCATCATACAGTCCGGTAATAATTATGATGCTCACATCATCAAGTTCAGGGTTGTCCCTTATTTTGCTGCAGACCTCAAATCCGTCCATACCGGGCATCATAACGTCAAGCATTACAAGGTCCGGCTTCAGCACACCGATTTTGAGAGCGGCGTCCATACCGTCATGCGCGGTCTCAATCCTGTAATCCCCGCATCCATTTTCCGAAGCAGTCTCTTCGGCTACCGACTTGAGAAACTCAACCATATACTCTTCGTCATCTACAATCAATATGGTATTATTTTTTTCTCTTTCCTCTTCGAAAGGGTTTTTTATATTGGCCTGCTCAAGAAAACGGGACAGCTCGTCATACTCAATTTTTTTATAACCGTTGGGTAGCTGAATCGATTTGAGCTTTCCCGTATCTATCCAGTGGTGGACAGTCGGTTTGCTTACATGACATATGCCCGCTACATCGGCGGGTGAGAATACTTTTTTCATAGACTTCCCATCATTGATTTATTAAATTATATCAAATGTTGAAAAAATAAACAATAGTAAATATTAATTAATTTACAAGGATTATTAGCTTGACAAACTTTACGGTTTTGCCTATTTTAACGGTAGAGACGAAATTTACGTTTTTACCGTTCTTTAACAATCCTGATAATTCCGAAAAACCTGATAAAACCGGTCCTGCTGCAGACCAACAGGAAAACAGCAAATGAAAATACCGGATAATATACTGGAGCAAATAAAAAATTCTGCTGATATCGGTGCTCTCGCATCCAGATACGTAGAATTAAGGCCTGCGGGAGCAAATTTGAAAGGTCTTTGCCCTTTCCATAAGGAAAAGACCCCTTCTTTTACTGTAAGCCCGGGAAAAGGCATTTACAAGTGTTTCGGCTGCGGAAAAGCCGGGGATATTTTCGGATTTATCAGAGAGATTGAGGGTGTCGGTTTCCCGGAGGCAGTCAGAATATGCGCCTCTTTCGCCAATGTGGACATTTCCGAGTATGAAAATTCAGGCGGATGGCAGAATGAAGACCGAAAAACTGACATTTTTTATAAAATAAACGACTACGCGGCGGACTTTTTCTGTAAAAAACTCCTTTCCGCGGAGGGCAAACCGGTACAGGATTACCTGATCGGCAGAGGGATTACCCGAAAAACGGTAGAAAAGTTTAAAATAGGGTTCGCGCCCGACAGCTGGAACAGCCTGCTGAATTACTTAAACAAAGCAGGGTTCCGGGAAAAAGATATTTTTGAAGCCGGGCTTCTATCCGAAAAAAACGGCAGGTTCTTTGACAGATTCCGGACAAGACTGATGTTCCCCATAAGGAACCAGTCGGGACTCGTCCTGGCCTTTGGAGGACGAAACCTGAAAAAAGGGGGTGTCCCAAAATACCTGAACACAAATGAGACCGCAGTCTATGTAAAAGGAAAACATCTTTACGGTCTCTGCGAATCACGTGATTTTATCAGAAGAGAAGACGCCTGCGTTCTTGTAGAGGGATATATGGACTACCATATATGCTATCAGGGCGGACTCAAGAATATATGCGCCGCGCTCGGTACGGCACTCACTCCTTCTCAGAGCGCCCTAATAAGGCGATACGCGAAAAATGCCGTAACTCTCTATGATGGAGACCCGGCAGGTCTGAAAGCCGCAGAAAGGGCCTTTGAGACCCTGCTGCCGGCGGGGCTCAATACCGAGGCGGTGATACTTCCCCCGGGTGAGGACCCCGATTCATTTATGAGACACAGCGGTGAAGAGGGCATCAGGGAATTCATGAAAAAAAACAAGATTGACTTTGTTGATTTTATTTTAACCGCATCAAACACCGGCCCTTCTTCTTCACCCCATGAGAAACAAAAAGCGGCGGAAAAAATCACAAGACTTCTTTCGGGACTAACCAATGATATAATAAGGGATGAATATCTTAAAAAAGCAGCAGAGAGGCTCAGCCTTAAAGAAGAGCATCTCCAGGGGCTTCTCAAGAAAAACAGGACCCCGGCAAGAGAGAGAATTACTGAGGAAGTTAAAGTCAATGAAGCTGATTTAAAACCTGAGGAAAAAGCGCTTATTATGCTGCTTCTCAGGTATCCAGACAAAATTAATGAGATAGAAAATGCGCTGGGAGAAAAACAAATTATTTCAGGGCACACATCCGGAATCTATTTTCACATAAAAAACGGCGGCAAACCGGAGGGTATTCTGGATTCGCTGGAAAATGAACAGCTGAAAAACACGGTAAGCGGAATAATAATTAATGCAGAGGACGGGGATGAAAATTTTGAGAAAGACCTGTCAGAAATAAAAAAAAGATTTAAAGAAAGAAAAAGAAAAAAAGATCTGGAAGAACTTCTTATAAAATACCGAAACGCTTCAAATGAAACCGAAAGAGAGAAAATCAGGCTTAAATTCAATCGTATCAGTTTAGAAGAAACATAATTCCAAACGAGGAAAAAGGGGGGAATAATGCAGAAACCAAGATCAGCGAATAATTACAATCCGGTCTGTCTCTATCTTAAGAATATTTCAAAAATCCCCCTCCTTACAAAAGAAGAAGAAGTTGACACAGCAAAAAAGCTCGAACAAATCAACGAAAAGATAACAGGCATACTCTTTTCATCGGAAAAAACAATAAATGAGATACTGATCATGGGCTCCGAAGACGAAGAAGACGCTGAAAGAGCCGGCTCGCTTGAGGGAAAAACCGATGAGATCAAAAAGTTGTATCAGGAAATACAAAGAGAAAAAAAGAAATTAAAGAGCCTTCGGAAAACATCAATACCCGCCAAGCTGATTTACCAGAAAATTGCGGACAATCAAAGAGAGATATCGGAAAAATGCCGGGACTTTGGAATTAGCGGGAAAATTCTGAACAGGCTAATTGACGGATTTCTGGACAATAGATCAAGCCGTGATTCACAAGACAGAATCACAGAGTTTAAAGAAGCGCTCCGCAAACGGCAAATTATACACAATAAACTTGTTGAGTCTAACAGTAGGCTTGTCGTAAGCGTGGCAAAAAAATACTCAAGAAAAAAAGAGGACCTCGGTGACCTTATTCAGGAAGGTAATCTGGGCCTTATAAGGGCTATTGAAACTTACGACTATAAAAAAGGCTTCAAATTCAGCACCTATGCTACCTGGTGGATTAAGCAGTCCATAACAAGATCTATTACTGAAAGATCCAAACTTATACGCATTCCGTCAAATATAGTCGAGATGCAGAGAAAAATTTCCATTTTCTCAGACAGTTTTCTTCAGGAAAAAGGCAGAACCCCCTCTTCTTCCGAGATTGCCGAGTCTTTAAAAATGACAAGAGAAAAAGTTGATTATGCCCGGAGTATGGAGTACAGCGGTCTTTCGATGGATAAAAAATGCTTTGATGACAATTCAGATGTTTCTCTGCACGACATTATTGAAGATAAAAACGCGGAAGACCCGGAAGCTAACAATCGCCGTAATGATACAAGAGAAAGGCTTCTTGGAATTCTCGAAGACCTGACCGAAAGCGAGAAAGAAATAATTATACTCCGGTTCGGGCTCATGGACGACAAGGCGCGGACATTGAAAGATGTAGGAGAGAATCTTGAAATTTCGAGAGAAAGAGTACGCCAGATAGAAGCAAGCGCGCTCCGCAAATTATCTCATCCCAGAAAAAGAAGCCTCTTGAAAGATACAGTTTGACTTCTGCGGGCTAATAATATATTTTATACCCCGTTAAAAGACAGTTAACACTTTTATAAGCAGGAGATTATTTTGCCACATCACAAATCGTGCATTAAGCGCATCCGCACGAGCACCAAAGCCCGCGTTTCCAACAGATCGGCGAGAAGCCGGCTCCACACTATGGAAAAAAAGGTGCTTGATGAAGCCAAGACTCTGGACGAAAGAAAAAAGCTCGCCGACGATTATTTCTCTTTCGTCGACAAGCTTGCCAGAAAAAACGTGATAAAGAAAAACAAGGCTTCTAATACCAAGTCAAAAGTTATGCGCCGGTTCAATACAACCGGTAAAAATTCCTGACAGGTTTCAGCTTCAGGCCGCCATTTGTGCGGCCTGTTCTTCTGCATAAGCCGCGACACTGTCTTTGCCCGCGGCTCTTTCTTTTTGAATCGCGTCAAATTTTTCCATTACCAGTTCATATGTCTTGTTAACTTTATTATCGGTCTCTTCATTCATTTCACCGATCATTCCTCTCGCTTCATCAAAGCCTTTCTTTACGGCGCCTTTTATTATCTCAAAGAATTCCTCATCTTCGCCCTCAAAAGAATCGATAAACTGCATCGCGAAATCCACTATTCTTTGGGAAGTATTTTCCGGGCTCCAGTAATCATCCCCGGTTTCTTCTGTACCGCCTGTTATATCAATTCCGTTAGCTTTCGCGATTGATTCCCAAACGCCGCCCTGAGATGAGGCCATGGCTTTAAGGATCCCCTCTTTTGCCGATTCCATAAATTGCTTTATATCAGACAAAGCATTACCGCTCTCATGGTTTTCGGCCCCGGAAACGGAAGCATAAGCCGAATATTCAGCATATTGTTCACGGGAATACTCTATCTGCACAGTATCGCCGTCTTTTGTGGTATATTCTATCGACAAGTCTTCTTTAAGATATCCGGCCGCATAAGCGCCGTATTCATTATATGAAGGGGCAGCGGCTGAAGATTTCGCAGAGGGAACCGCGTTATCATATATATTAAGTTTTCCCGCTGAAAAATCCGGCATAGATGAAAACGGGTCCTGCTGAACACGGCCGGATGACTTTGCCGGGCTGTTCTGCAGACTTCTTTCGTCTGTGGAAATTGACGTATTGCTGTTATAAAGGGCTGTGTTTGTTAATAGAGCTGTGATATCCATTCTAATCTCCTTGTTAAAACCTTTTTTTTCCGCATTCTTTATTGATATCGGCAGAAACCTGAAGGAATCTTTAATGTTTTCTTAAATTTTTTCATTAATATCATATGAATTTTTTCTTTCATAACGGATAATTACATTTTTATCTTACAGTCTGTTAATAAATCAATCCTGATGCAAATATTTCCGGAGTTTTTTGTGAACTGTTCAGCGAGACTCATTACAATTATTATTTTATTTTTCCTTACCGCAGCCGCAGTCCCGGATAAATGGCTTCTTGAGGATGAAAAAAACAGCATTTCTGTCTTTGAGAATGCGTCACCCTCGGTTGTTTTTATTACAAGCAAAAGGATAAAATGGGATATCTTCTCAATGAATGTGTTCGAAATTCCCCAAGGTTCGGGCAGCGGCTTTGTCTGGGACAAAAAAGGCCATATAGTCACGAACTATCATGTTGTCCAGGGAGCGGAAAGATTGTCCGTTACTCTGAGTGATCAGTCGGTTTTTCCGGCGGAAATAACCGGAATAGAACCCTCAAACGATATTGCCGTTATTAAAATCAAAGCTCCGGCGGAAAAGCTCACACCGATAAAAAGGGGGCGCACAGCCGGACTCCGGGTAGGCAGAAAAGTCCTCGCTATCGGTAACCCCTTCGGACTGGACCAGACACTTACGACCGGGATCATCAGCGCCCTTGGAAGGGAGATAAAATCGGTAAACGGACGCACAATAAAAAATGTAATCCAGACTGACGCGGCTATAAATCCCGGGAATTCGGGGGGCCCTCTTCTGGACTCTCACGCTGAGCTTATCGGAATTAATACGGCTATCCTCAGTCCGAGCGGTTCAAGCGCGGGAATCGGTTTCGCGGTTCCCGTCAATACTGTCGAACAAGTCGTGCCGCAGCTTATTGAATACGGCAAAATCCTGCGTCCCTCAATAGGAATAACCGCTCTCGGAGACAATATTGCCGCCCGGAACGGGATAGACGGGGTCATAATACGGGAAATTGTTCCCGGAGGACCGGCTGATAAAGCCGGGCTGCGGGGTATTTCAAGCACTTTTTTCGGGGATATAATTCTCGGCGACATAATAATAAGTATAGATGGCAAGAAAGTAGGGACATTCGATGAATTACAGTCCATACTTGAAAAAAAGAAACCGGGACAAATTGTCACTGTAAAATCTCTCAGAAATAACCGCATTATTATAAGCAAACTCCGCCTCACGGTTTCCCGGTAAAAACCCGGTCTTGCCCGGGAATGTAATAATAAACACATAAAACCAATAGTCGATATACCTCTTTACAATTAGAGACGCAGTATATATATTATTTATTAACGCATACGGCACATTATACTATAGGGTTTTATCGTGACGGCTTTTAAAATCAAAAACAGGAGACATGTATTCAAAGCGCCGTAAAAAGGGAAAAAGCAGGTTCACCAGATTTCGGGGAAATCTGGGCATCAAAACTGATGACGCAGATCACAGCAAAGGGTTTTAGCAAAAATACTGCCCGGAATTATTGTTCCGCAGTAAACCGACTGGCCTCCCGGTTTCCGTATCATCCAGGGAAAATCAAACCGGGAGATCTTTCTCAATATATTACAGAACTAATAGAAAAGTACGCGGATAAAACAGTTAATCTGCATATTGAGGCTATAAAAAGCTTCTATACTCTGGTACTGAAAGATCCGGAAAAAGCAGCTTCGATAAGAAGAGTAAAAGAAGAAAAAAAACTCCCTGAAGTACTT
>CAYNYI010000027.1:0-29374 GCA_964401455.1 uncultured Fibrobacterota bacterium | reverse complement strand
TTTTACGTATACATCCCTCTTAGTTTTAAGGGTTATATCCTCAAGAATATCTATCTCGTGGTCCTGAATTACTTGCGGAAGAAACCAGTAAACAGTATTTCCCAGGGGTCTTAAAAGAGCTGCGTTTTCGAGCGCTTTCCTGAAAAAAGTCCAGGCGAAACGGCCTTTTTTCTCATCATAAAAATCCGGATCAGTATCAAAAGCCGCGATGGTTCCGATATTTCTGAAATTATTCACATAAGGCAGGTTCTCCAGTTTTTCTGCCGAAGAGTAAATATATTCTTCTTTCAGCGGCGCGGTCTCAATGTATTTACCCTTTTGAAGCAGGTTGATAGCGGCTATCCCGGCCGCGCATCCCAGGGGATTTCCGCAATAGCTGTGAGAGTGCATGAAGGTTTTTCCTGAAGAATAATCGTCATAAAAGGCTTCATATATTTCTGAGGTTGTAAGAAAAACCGAAATGGGAAGATAGCCTCCGGAAAGTCCTTTTGACAGAGTCATAATGTCGGGGCATATTGCGGCATGGTCGCAACCGAACATTTTGCCGGTCCTTCCGAATCCGACAGCTATTTCATCCGCGATGAGGTGGACATTGAGCTCATAACACAGATTTCGAAGTTTTTTAAGGTATGCGGGGGAATAGATTTTCATACCGCCCGCAGCCTGCACCATGGGTTCTATTATTACTCCGCAGCACTCTTCATGGTGCTCTCTGAGAAGTTTCTCCATCTTCTCGAAGCATTCGGCATCGCAGGTTTTTCTGTCCAGTTCATAAGGGCAGGCGGCGCATTCCGGTCCTTCTGCCATATGTCCTTTTATAAGAAGATGACGGTACCTTTTTTTATAGAGGTCGCATCCGCCCATGGAGAGTGCTCCGATGGTTTCTCCGTGATATCCGTCTTTAAGAAATACGAATTTCTTCTTTTGCGTATTTCCTGTCTGCTGGTGGTATTGGTAGCTCAGTTTTAGTGCTGCATCCACAGCCGAAGACCCGTTGTCCGCGAAAAAAACCTTTTTCAATTTATCATGTGTTATCTCTATGAGCTTTTCCGCGAGCTGTTCAGCGGGTTCGTGGGTCAGCCCCGCGAATATTACATGTTCAAGGAGGTCAAGCTGTTCTTTGATTTTCTTGTTAATTTCAGGGTTACAGTGTCCGAGTATATTGACCCACCAGGAAGATATGGCATCAATGTATTTTTTACCCTCATCGTCATATAGGTAAATTCCTTTACCTTTTGAGATTTTGAGAGGTGCGAATTCCTCATGTTCTTTCATTTGTGTAAGCGGATGCCATATGTACTGTAGATCAGTTTTCGACATGTTTTTCTGCCTCCTTTATTCTCTCGCCGGTGGGCGGATGTGTGTAGAAAAGTATTTTCTCTGTTCTGCCGGGTTCCGGATCGGCAAGATTCATATTGGTAAGTTTTTCCATCGCGGATATAAAATGCCGTGCTGTATCTGCTGACTCAAAAGAGAAAAGGTCTGCCTGTCTTTCGAGCAGCCGTGAATAATAATTTGAAAGCGGCTTTAAAAGGACTCCTGCGGTATAGACCCCGAATAAAAGAGCGGGTAAAGCCGCCGGGTCCAGTCGGCCGTACAGGTGAGGAAAATAAATAAGCGCCGCCTTCTGAGAGATTTCTCCGGCATATAGGCTTAAAACGGTCAAAAAGAATCCCGCGAGGGCCAGTTTCGGCAGGTGAAAAAATTTATGGTGCCCCAGTTCATGCCTGAAAACAGCGGTTATTTCATCGTCTGTAAAATTATTAAGAAGTGTGTCCGAAATTATTATTCTTTTTGTTTTTCCGAGCCCGGCGAGTGCGGCGTTCGCTTTTTTTGTCTCTCTGCTCATGTCGAAGGTAAGAATGTCTTTTACATTTAGACCTTCTTTATTCATTTCCAGGCGCAGTTTGTCTTCGAGTCCGGGTCTTTCGACAGGGAGAAATTTATAAAATAGCGGAAAAATTATTACAGGAGCCGCGGCAGCGAGAATAAGAGAAAGAAAAAGCACTGCTCCAGAAGACAGTATCCACCAGTATCGCGGAGAAAATTTCAGAATACTGAATATTATAACCAGGAGAATACATGAAAGAACAGTATTTATTAAAAGTCCTTTTACTGATTTTCTGAGCCATCCTGAAACAGTTTCATTAGAGAGGCCGTATTTTTTCTCTACGGCGAACCCTTCCGCAAAATCAATCGGCAGAAAAAGAATCGTCTTTAAAATCCCGGCGAAAAGAGCGAATATTATTATCTGTGCAACCGGGTTGTCCGATATGCCGACAGCAAAATTCCGCACAGCAACTGAAAACGGACTAAATATTAGCAGCAATAGAAACAAGAAAGTAAAAGCCGTTTCGGAGATTTTCAAAAGGAGCCTGTCTCTCTGGTATTTTTTTGATTTTTCTGACATTAACGGCTCCGGATGTTTATTCAGACCTGATCGTCGTTAAAAGTCTCGATCCACTCTTTGACCAGCAGTGCTTTAGCGGCTTTTGCCGTATCTATAAAAACTGAGACTTGCTTATGTGTGCCGTGTCCGGTTTTAACCGCGAGCTCCTCGTATCCCGCGACTCCGGACTCCTGAAGTTCGTCCAGAATGTCGGGATCAAGGTATTTGCCGGAACCGGAACGTTCGAGTTCTAGTTCAAGCACCGGCTTTGTCAGGTAGATTTTAGATCCCTGTTTCTTGCCTTTTTCTTCTCCCGCTTTTTTAATTAATTCCAGCATAGAAAATGCGGAATCTGAAAGAGCGGTGCCGGGCAGGGAGGCACCTTTTTGTTTAAGAATAAAATATTCCATATAAAGTTTCAATATCGGAATATTAATCAGACACACATATTCACGGCCTTCCTGGCCGCTTTTCAGAAGGACCATTTCCTTTATTATCAGAAGCAGTATGATTTTGTCAGTCTCGGAGCTGGGAAGACCTATTGCGTCGAAAACATTTTCTTTTAGTTTCATCAGATCGACAGCCGGCAACTCTTCTATTTCATGAGGCCGGTTTTCTGACATTCCAAGGAGAATATTTATAACTCCGCCTATATTGTTTCTTATAAGGTCGTCCCTGTTCATATTTGTCGTATCCCCGAGGCGTTTTACAACGACCTTGATTACCTTGACAAGCCAGGATGGAAGTCTGGAAACAGTTGCGTCGAATATGGCTTTATTAATAGTTGTGACAGCAGTCTCCTCCAGGACGACCGCAGTTGCGTTACTGGGTTGATTATCCAAAAGAGAAAGCTCGCCAAGAACCGCTCCGGGGCCCAGAACAGCCAGGATCACACTTTGTTCGCCTTCCTGACGGATCATTTTGACTTTGCCGCGTTTTATTATATACATTTCGGGAATAGTTTCCCCCTCAATGGTCATCAGGCTGCCGCGCTTGAAAATCCGTTCATGCCGATTGGATATGGGGCCTGCTCTTCTGATTTTATTCTGTTTAACTCCGGGCATCTATTTTTCTCCGGGTTTCATCTTGAATCTCGGGAGCCAGTTGTAAATCTTTTTATACCGCTTAAGTTTCTTTGAATCAAAGACTATGAATTTTTCTTTCTCTTCAGATGTGAAGGAATCAAGAAGGCCCCTTTTCTGGAGCGATTCTACCGCCTTTACTGTCTTTTCATCCCTGGATGAGAAAAAGGCGGAAGAGGAAAGCATTGTGCCTTCTCTGGTTTCTTTTCCGCTTTTCTGAGATTCATATGTGATCAGGTCAAGAATTTCTATATCTGATTTCTCAAGGTTTTCCGCCTCCATTTCCGCGCCTCGCCGCCTCGCTTTTCTGAATTCCACAAAAAGCCGGAGAGCTTCCGGGTCGGGGATAAGTATGAATTTGGTTTTATCCGAATCGAGCTCTCTTATAAGGCCTCTTTTCTTGAGGTATTCGGACATCTTAAGAAAGTCTCTGATTGTAATTCTGGAGGTGAACATTGTTTCATTGCAGCAGGAATTGAATTCTATCGCGTTCGTTCCGTTGATTTCTTTTCCTTTGCGGGCTGAAACGAGAAGGATCATCGAGGCAACACCGAGTTCTTTATCTTTTAAAAGGCATTTGTTAACCTGTTTGTTGGTGTCCCGAAGACGGCTGGTTATTATTCTTATTATTCCCACAAGCCATCTCGGGATTTTCTCAAGGACGGAATTCAAAACAAGCTCATTTACAACTTTGACCTTTGTTTTTTCAACGGCATAGCCGGAAGCGCTTCTCGGCTGCTTGTCAAGCAGGGCCATTTCTCCGATTACATTTCCCGGGCCCAGAGAAACAAGCTCAACTTCGGAACCCTCTATATTTTTCTTTATAGAAACGAGCCCCTCTTTAATAATAAACATTTCCCGGCCTTTCTCTCCCTCGCGAAAGAGCTGCTGACCCGGAGAATACTCTTTTGTCTGGCTCTGCAGGGGCCGTGCGCCGGACTTAAGCCCCGGCATATTTACACTCGAAGACCGGGGAGAGACCGGAGCCCTGTTTTTTGCGAAACGGTTTCCTAATTTGTTGTTTGGAGGCGGCATATAATAAAACTAAGAAATAATGGAATCAGTATCAAGATAATAAATCCGCTCCTTATTTTTATATAAAAAAAGGCGGGGGCGGAATTTACCGCCCCCGCCTTTTGCAGATCTTTGCGGCATTCAGCGCTTTTTGCCGATATCAGTTTCTTTGAGTCTTGCTTTTTTTCCGGCCTTATTACGAAGATAATAAAGTTTCGATCTTCTTACCTTGGCGTTTTTTGTAACGGTTATGTCTGTAATAAGCGGGCTGTTGACCGGAAAGATCTTTTCAACACCTATTCCGTTGGATATTTTACGGACGGTGAAAGTAGAATTCATGCCGCTTTTATTCTTCCTGAGTACTGTTCCCTGAAAGATCTGGGTCCTTTCTTTGTTTCCCTCAACAACTCTTTCGGATACCTTTACCGTATCACCAACGGTAAAAGCGGAGAAATCATGTTTTATGCCTTCTTTCTCCAGTTCTTCGATAATTTTACTCATACGATACTCCTCTTCTTAATTTTATTAAATCATTTCTGTTTTTTTCTGTATTCAAAAGCGATGCTTCTTTTTTCCATTTTTTTATTTCGTCATGGTTTCCGGACAACAGTACCGGAGGGACCTTCATTCCTTCGAATTCTTCCGGACGGGTATAAAGCGGATATCCGAGAAGCCCGTTCGAGAAGGAGTCGTCGCCCGCGGAAGAAATATCTCCGATTACTCCCGGCAAAAGCCGCGTGACAGAGTCAAGAAAAACCATGGCAGGCAGTTCTCCTCCCGTAAGCACATAGTCACCTATGGAAATTTCTTCGTCAACAAGCGTGTCCCGTATTCTCTGATCCATTCCTTTATAGTGTCCGCATAAAAGTATCAGCGGTTTTTCGGAAGTAAAGGATTCCGAAGCCGCCTGGTCCATCTTTTTGCCCTGAGGTGTAAAAAATATGACTTTTGAGTCCGGCAGGCCTTCTTTTGATTTTCTTACCGCCCGAAAAACCGGTTCGGGTCTGAATACCATGCCGGATCCGCCGCCGTATGGATAATCATCAATCCTTCCGGCGTTATTTACCGGGTAATCCTTTATGTTATTGAAAGTGACTTTTAAAAGCCCCTTTTCCACGGCCCTTCCGAGGATGCTGACATTCAGAACCGAGGTGAACATTTCCGGAAAAAGAGTTATAATCTCTACCCTGAGCATCAAATCAACCCTTCCAGGGAACCTTCATAGATAAAAATCTTTTTATTTTCCGGTTCGGTACCCTTGATTATGTTCTTAAGCATGGGTATCAGAACGGAGTTTTTCTTTTCGCGGTCTCTTACAAGGAGTGCGTCACAGCTGGGATAATTATGGACCGCTGAAACTTCGCCTACCCGGAACCCATCTTCGGTCAAGACCTCGCAGCCTTCCAGCTCAAAATGAAAGAATTCATTTTTTCCGGTCTGCTTTCTGTCGTCCCATTTGACGTACATTTCCAGGTCTTTCAGTCTTTCTGCGCTGGTTCTGTCGGTAAATTCGTTTAGCCTTATCCTGGGGTTTTTCCCTTTCAGATTTACATCTCTCACGGTTGCATCCGCTAAATGCGCTTCATTTCTGTCAAAAAACGATACACGGTTCAGTTTACTGAACCGGCTTTTGTCATTGTCTGCCGGCCTTATTATGATTTCCCCTTTTAAACCGACTATCTTTTCAACAAGGCCGACGAGAAGGTAGTCCGATTTTTTCATATGGTATGGAGAAACCGTTTATTCCGCGGTTTTTTCTTCTGCCGGGGCTTCTTCCTGCTTTTGCTCTTCGGCGGCTTTAGCCTCTTCAGCTTTTTTGGCGGCTTCTTCGGCCTGGACCTTTTCTCTCTCTATCTGTTTACGGTTTTTATCGGGTTTTTTTTCTTTTTCAGCTCTTTTAACGGGTTCTTTGCCCGAAACATCTTCGCCTCTTTTAAGAAGACCCCATTTTTCCCAGATACCTTCCCGCTGCAGAATAGACCGGACTGTATCTGAAGGCTGCGCGCCGTTCTTAAGCCATTTATATATATTCTCTTCATTAAAAGAAACCGCCGCGGGTTTTGAGTTTGGGTTGTAGTGGCCGAGTTCCTCAATGAAGCGTCCGTCGCGCGGAGACCTTGAATCGGTCGCTACAAGCCTGTAGGTCGCAATTTTTTTTCTTCCTGTTCTTTTTAGCCTTAGTTTTACTGCCATTTAGGATCCTCCTTATATATTATTGTAATGGATATTCCGATTTCAGTTAAAAGGGCATTCCGCCGGGGAAATTCCCTGCGGGAATTCGTCCTCTGCCGGACATCTTTGAAAATTTTTTCATCATTTTTTTCATGCTGTCGAATTGCTTTAAAAGCTTGTTTACATCCTGAACCTGCGTACCGCTGCCGTTCGCTATTCTTTTTCTTCTGCTGCCGTTAATGATTCCTGGTTTATTCCGCTCCTGCTTTGTCATGCTGTTGATTATGGCCTCCACTTTAACAAGAGAGTTGTCGTCAATTTCTCCTTCCGGGATTTTGCCGCCCATTCCGGGTATCATACTCATTATCTGGCTGAGCGGTCCCAGCTTTTTTATCTGCTGAAGCTGGTTTCTGAAATCTTCAAAATTAAAAGAGGCGTTTTTAAGCTTTTTTTCCAGCTTTTTCGCCTCTTTTTCATCAAAGTCTTTTTCCGCTTTCTCAATAAGGGTTAAAACGTCCCCCATTCCGAGAATTCTGGACGCCATTCTGTCCGGATGAAAAACTTCAATGTCCGAAGGCTTTTCTCCGGTGCCGGTAAAATAGATATGTTTTCCGGTAACTGCCAGCATTGAAAGCGCCGCTCCGCCTCTTGCGTCTCCGTCCATTTTTGTAAGCAGTATTCCATCGTAGTCGAGAGCTTCATTGAATTCTCTTGAGCTGTTTACGGCGTCCTGACCTGTCATCGCATCGGCGGTAAAGAAAATTCTGGCCGGTTTAGTTTTTTTTCTGATATTCTGCAGTTCTTTCATCATTTCTTTATCAATATGAAGTCTGCCGGCCGTATCGAGAATTACCAGGTTATTTCCGTTTTTTGAGGCAAAATCCACGCCTTTTCTGCAAATTTTCTCCGGTTTGGCTTTGTCTAGAGAAAAAACCGGTATATTCAGTGATGCCCCCGTTTTCTTCAATTGATCTATCGCCGCCGGTCTGTATATGTCCGCGGCTACAAGAAGAGGGTTTTTGTTATGTTCCGCGCGGTAATAATTCGCCAGCTTACCGCACATTGTGGTTTTTCCCGCGCCCTGCAGTCCGACAACCATGATTACCTGCGGAGACGGCCCGTCAATTTCAGGTGAGCGTGCCGCCGTCCCCATAAGCTTGGAGAGCTCTTCGTTTACGATTTTTATAACCTGTTGGCCGGGAGTCAGGCTTTTCGCGACTTCGGCGCCGACGGCCCTGGACTTGACCCGCTCAATGAAATTTTTAACGACTTTGAAATTGACATCCGCCTCCAGAAGAGCGCGTTTGACCTCACGCATAGCATCCGAGATGTTTTTCTCGTTAAGCTTTCCGTGGCCCTTGAGCTTTTTAAAAACTCCCTGAAGTCTGCCGTGAAGGTTTTCGAACATTTTTTCGGTTTGGTCGTTAAATTATTTGCCGTTGAACAAAAATCTGTAAAAGATAATATGGTTCAATGCCTTTAATCAAGAAAAACCGCCTTTAGCGGCACTTAATATATACTTTTGTTAAAAAACTTGACAATTCCGGGGAAAAGAAATATGTTTATCTCTTAGATAGGGATGAACTACAGACATTTGGGAACATTTTTATTTTTTTAACTAAGGAGGGACCATGAGGTCGTTGCTTTTATTCATTATCGTTTTATCCGGCGTGGCCATGGCTCAGGATTGTCCTCCGCCGGAATACCTTGAGGCCTGGCAGAAAAAATGGGATATCGAGCAGTTCTCTTCAAGTTTAGAGCCCTATTATCTTGCGCAGCCTACTTCCGGAGAATCCATCACCGTTGATGGCGAGCTTACCGAAACATCATGGGCTTCAGCGTTTTCTGAGTCCAACAAAGGATACACATGGTTTAACTATACCAAGTGGGATGTCGCAGCAGGCCCATATGCTCTTGCTGACTACGGCGGAACTTTTTCCGACACAGGGGCCGATTTTCAGGCCGAGGTCGCCCTTTTATGGAAACCTGATGAAGGTATTTACATGGCAATGAAACGCCGTGATGACAGTTATTTCACAGAAGAGTCATGCGTTGATTGGCCCAATCATTACGGTAGAGAGTCGATTGAGCTTATAATAGACATTTGTAATTCCGATGCGGCCGCCATAGGAACATCCGGAGACATCAGTTATTGTACCGGTAACTATGTTTACAAGGTTATGGTCAAGCTTTGCGAGGAAGCGACAACCGCCCAGCTCTTTGTTCCCGATGATCCGGCTAATGCCGATGGCTACTGCGGCTTTATAGGCGGTGACGCGGCGAATCCCGGGGAGGCGCCTTCTTTCGGTTATACAAGCGGCGATTCTGATATCCGCGGTATTGAGTTTGTTATGAAAAAGAGTGCAGACGGTACCGTTATTAACCTTGAGCTTTTCTTTCCGTTTGAGGTTTTCGCGGAGGCTGACGCCAGCGGAACATGCGGAAACACAGGGGAACTCGGTGAAGGCTCTATTTTCGGTATGAACGTTATTGTTTCCGATGCGGATAATGACGGCTCCGGCGTACAGCTCTGGAAGAATGGAACTCATTCTCAGGAAGGCTGCGGAGGAGACGAGCAGCCTGACTGTATTGCAGAACTCGGTTGTGAGTGGCATCGTAATTATATCGGTCTCGGAAAATACGAACACAACCACTGGTCTGACGGATATCTTTTCCCGTCTTTCCAGCTTGCGCCTTCGGTTGCCATAGAGGATATGGTTAAATCCGCAAAGGCTGAGTCAAGTGTTTCGGTTTCTCCGAACCCCTTCAACCCGAGCACTGTAATTTCTTACAGCGGTTTCGCAAAGAACGCTTCTGTTGAAGTTTTTGACATCAAGGGCAACCTTATAAAGACCCTCGGGGCTTCTGACGGCAAAGCGGTCTGGAATGGTCTGGACGCTTCGGGCAACTCTGTCTCAAGCGGAATTTATGTATACAAAGTTACCGACGGTATAAAGAACCTCAGCGGAAAGATGTTCCTTCAGAAATAATTTTATAAAGGAATATTCTTTGTTTTATTAAGGCGCGGTTAAATCCGCGCCTTTTTTATTGACAGGGCAGCTGTAAAGGTATACTTTATTAATTGTAATAAAACAGCATAGAAGGAGCCTTGATGGTCATGAAAGTGAGCCTGTTTTTAGTTTTTATAATATCATCATTAATTTCTGCCGAAAAAACCGCTTATTCGGGGAGCTGCTCCGGTTCTTCGCTTATCATAGACGGAGTCCTTTCCGAGCCGCTCTGGCAGAAAGCTCATGTACTCGAAGAATTTGTTTTCCCCTGGGAAAACAATACAGGAACCGCGCAGACCGAAGTCCGAATCTTTAACACGGTCTCAGGAATTTTCATCGGAGCGGTAATGACCGACACATCAATCGTATCATCTTCTGAATACGGCGAAGATATTTTTGAGCTGCATTTTGGCCCGGATGTGAATAATCCCGAGTTTTTTTATGTGATAGAGACAGATCCGCAATACAATACCCGCAATCATATAAGAGTAAGCGATTCTCTTGGGGAAAATAAATATCCTGCCGTTGACTGGGATATCTCTTCAATTGATTGTGAAATCAGTATAAACGGCAGCCTCAATAATACAACTGACAGGGATTCGTCATGGACTGTTGAAATGTATATACCTTATACAGCGTTTACGCAGTGGCCCGGTTTTAAAACCTGGCAGGGAGGAAATATCTATACAAATCCGCCAACAACCTGGGAAGACGCCAATCCGCCTGAACCCGCGGATATCTGGGGATTCAATGCTTCACGCACAAACGCGCATGAGGATTTCAGCAAGAATGTTTATTCAATATGGAATCATAGCGGCAATTATCCTTATGACGGATCTCCGCATTTTCATGATCACCTTAATTTTGGTACTCTCCTTTTCACAGAGGAAATTAGCATCGAATCCGCTTCTTATACAAACAGGGCAGCTGAATCCGGTTTGTCTTTGACCGGCGCGAATCCATTTAATCCTTCGGTTTCGCTTTTCTTCAGTTCTGCTTCATATGACCGTACAGAAGGTCCTCTGATGCATATTTACAGCCCGGGCGGGCGTCTGGTTGAAACGGTCGGGGCTTCATCCGGTAATGCGGAAAAAGGCTATTATTACTTCTGGGACGCTTCAGGAAGAGCTTCCGGTATTTATAATGCCGTTATTGAGAACGGGGGCTCACTCTATTCCAGAAAAATCCATTTTCTGAAATAATATTTTTGAATGAAGCTGCTCCGGAAAGGGATATGAAGTTTTCTTACCGCACCGAGGTAGACTATGATATAGCATACCGCCGGGCGGTGCGTGTTTGGGCCTCGTCCCGCCGGGAGAAAGTCCCGGGTTTTATCAAGAAAAATTTTTCTTTCGGTTCCGCTCTCAGGCTTCACCGCTCTGTATTCGGAAAAGATTTATACCGGGTGCCGCTGAATATCGCGGTTTCGATTCCGGTCTCCGTGATGTCCGCAGCGGGATATCTGATGCGAAAAGCCCGCCTGCCCGGTTCCTCTGTGGTCAGGAAGGCGATTCCCCCGGTTTTGGAGACAACGGTACAGAAGAAAATAAAAGCTCTTATATACAAAGAACTTCTTGAACTCCCGTTTTCTGAAGAGAAAGAAGCGGGAAAAGACTCTCTGTTCGAAATCTTTGCTTCATCTCCGGAAATTACAGAAATGATAAGCAGGGATGTCGGCGCCCGGCTATTCGCTTCCGGTTTGGAAAATTCAAGACGAATGCTTGAGAGCAATCTCGCCGAATATTCCTCGAGCCGAACCGCAGCTGAAGAGCTTGCGGGAAATATTCTGACCGCGGCCGCTGGAGGGGCCGCTGCCGGGTCTTTTACGCCCGGAGCACTTGCCGCGGGGACGGCCCTGTCTTCCGCGATAAGCAGGAGTGCCGCGTCGTCAAACTTCTTTTTGGGGAGGTCGCTCGGTTCATTCTATTATTCTGTCTTTTCCGCCGCGCCTTCCGCCGGCCTGGTTTTTTCTGTTACAGGTGCTGTAATGGGAGTGACCGCTGTTGTTTCTTCATTCTCCGGAATAATAACCGATCCTATTCAGGCCAAACTCGGTATTCATAAGAGGAGATTGTTATCTTTTATTGATTCGGCAGAGGCAGCTCTGCTTGATTCTGAAGAATCCTATAAAATCAGAGAAAAATATCTGTCAAGGATATTTGACCTGGCCGATATAATAAAAACCGCCGCGAAGGTTTAAAGAATTTAATCCGCGTATTTTCTCATAATTATAAAATAAATTTTCAATTTGAAAAAACTGATGAAGTGTTCAAGCTTTTTTGCGCCTTCAGAAGGCTTATCGTCTCGTTTTTTCTTGTTGGCATAGTCATTGCGACGAAAATGACGAAACCTGTGCATAAAAACAGGTAATTAAATTTTCTTTAACTAAAAGGAGGCTGGCGTTATGTTTCCGGAAATTAAAAAGACTTCGCCCGCGAAAGGTTATGGGAAGCTGTTGGAAGATTTTTTTAACACACGGTTCTTCAATATGACCGGCAGGGATATCTCGGAGAGTCTGTGGCCCGCTGTTGACGTTGTAGAAAAAAAAGACCGTTATATTCTTAAAGCGGATATCCCCGGTATGGAAAAAGAGGACATAAGGGTCAATGTGGACGATAACCGGGTCACAGTAACAGGTGAGAAGAAGCAGGAAGAGAAAAATGAGGAAGAAGACTCTTTTTTCCATTTCGAAAGGAGTTATGGAAGTTTTTCCAGAAGTTTTATTCTGCCTTCGGGTGCCGATAAACAGAAAATAGATGCCGAATATAAGAACGGTGTTCTTGAAATAATTATTCCGAAAAGCAGAGAGAAATCCGGCAGAGGTATAGAAGTGAAATAAATTTCCTTATATCCGGAAAATGTCTTTTTTGGCAGGCAATGATAGTAAACTTATCCGCCTGCCTTTATTTTTCCAGTATCTTTTCAATTCTTCTTTTTCAAGCGTTTCTTTGCGCATCAGTTCTTCTATGAGCTCTTCAAGTAACGCTCTATTCTCATTAATTATGGAACCAGCCCGATCTTTCATTCCGCTTACAATTTCCCGTATTTCGGTATCAATTAAATGAGCTGTTTTTTCGCTGAAATCCCTGCTCCGGGAAAGCTCTCTCCCGAGAAACATATGCTCTTCGCCCATACTGAAAGTAACAGGACCGAGTTTTTCACTCATGCCCCATTGGCAAACCATTTTTCTCGAAACAGATGTCGCCTGTTTAAGGTCATGGGCGGCCCCGTTTGTCTGACGGCCAAGCACGATCTCCTCGGCTGCCTTTCCTCCAAGCATTACTGTAAGACGGTTAAGAAGATAATCACGGCTCAGGTTGTGCAGATCCTTTTCCGGGACCTGTTCTGTAGCTCCGAGCGCCCTACCCCTCGCAATAATAGTAACTTTTTTTACAGGGTCTGTGCCGGGCAATTTCCATGCGACAATAGTATGGCCGGCTTCATGACATGCGATGATCTTTTTCTCCTCTTTGTCTATCATATCGTCTCTTTTACCGCCCAGGAGAATTTTGTCGCCCGCGTCCTCGAACTCTTTCGGGCCGGTCCTGTCGAGATTTCTGCGTCCGGCCATCAATGCCGCTTCATTGACAAGATTTTTAAGATCGGCCCCGGAAAAACCCGGTGTTCTCGCGGCAATTTCTGAAAAATCGATATCTTCGGAGAGGGGCACATTGGTTGTGTGAATTTTAAGGATTTTCTTTCTGGCTTCTTTATCGGGCAGATTTAAGGTTATCTGCCTGTCAAAGCGGCCGGGCCTTGTAAGTGCTGTATCCAGAACATCGGGCCTGTTAGTGGCGGCCATAACAACTACAGACTCCCTCTTCTCAAATCCGTCCATTTCATTTAATATCTGGTTTAATGTCTGCTCCCGCTCGTCATGCCCGCCGCCGAGACCGGTGCCGCGTGAGCGCCCGATGCTGTCAATCTCATCTATGAAAATAATTGAGGGGGATTCCTTTTTTGCCTGTTTGAACATGTCCCGAACCCGTGAAGCACCGACACCTACGAACATCTCAATGAATTCCGAGCCGCTGATGTTGAAAAAAGGAACGCCCGCTTCGCCCGCGCTCGCGCGCGCGAGGAGTGTTTTACCCGTGCCGGGAGGTCCCTTTAACAAAACTCCGCGCGGAATCTCCGCTCCGAGCTGTGTGAATTTTTTTGGATCTTTAAGAAAGTCAACAATTTCTTCCAGGTTGCGGCGCGCATTTTTAAGCCCTGCGACCGCTTCAAAACCGAAACCGGCTTTTTCTCCCGAAACTTTTTTAGCCGGGGAGCGGCCGACTCCGAAGAGACCTCCTCCGCCGGGCATATTATTCATTTTACCGTTCATTTTCCGTCCCATATATACTGAGTATCCGATTAAAATCACCCACGGAAGCATAAAAATAAAAATATAGGGCCACCATGAGTTATCTGTTCTTTCCGCACCAAGGTTTACGCCCTTATCCTCCAGAAGCTTAATAAGTTCCGGGTCTTCAATTGAGGGCTTTACTGTGATGTAGCTGTTAAATTTGGCGGTGTCTTTTTTGTTTTCTGAGATTTTGGGGAAATCCGACTGGAATTCACCCTTGATTGTTTCCCCTTTAAAGACCGCGGATTCGATATTTCCTTTTGCTGCCTGTTTTTTAAATGTACCGTATGATATCTCCGCCCTTTTCATATTCTGGTAAGTCCTGAAAAAGAGCGAAATTAAAATCCATAAAATAATAATCCAGAAGAAAATATTTATAAATCTTTTGTTGCTGTTGTTTTTTTCATTGCCGTTCATTCAATACCTCTTATGCTGAGTCGCAGAGCCAAAAATTAGCTTATCCTTCAGAATTATTTCCGCGCAAGTTTTGTTCCGCTTCTGAAAACCGGGGACTTGGCTGCTCCTTGGCGAATTTAGTAACTTATTTATTGAGGAGAAAAAAAAGGTTCTCGCATATGAAAAAATTATTCTCATTATCGGTTTTAATTTTCTGTACAGCGATTTTTTCAGAAAAAGGAGCAAACATGAATAAAGCGGTATTTGCTGCGGGATGTTTCTGGGGAGTAGAAGATTCTTTTCAGAATCTGCCCGGGGTCAAAAGCGCTGTCTCAGGATATACCGGCGGTCATACAGAAAATCCGGGATATCGGGAAGTCTGTTCGGGAAAAACCGGACATGCCGAGGCTGTTATGGTGGAGTACGATCCCGATAAAATCAGTTATGAAGATCTTCTTGCGAATTTCTGGAAGACCCATAACCCGACGACTCTTAACAGGCAGGGGCCTGATGTCGGAAGCCAGTATCGGTCCGCGATTTTTTACGTGGACGATGATCAGAAAAAAGCAGCCGAAGAGTCTCTTGAAAAGATGAACCGGTTACCGCGGTATGACGGAAAAATTGTCACTGAGATATCAAAACTTTCAGTCTTTTATACGGCAGAGGAATATCATCAGGATTACTATAAAAAAAAGGGTGTAAAGGGCTGCGGTTTCTGAGATTTTTCTTGAAAGAAGACAGGGGCAAAGTTTAATTTTTATTAAACTCTTAATTCCCGGGAATTCTTTAAATGTTTACTCTTAAAGCAGGTCCTGTAATTTTCGGCCGTGAACCGAAAATTATAGGAGTTCTTGACAGGAAATACTCTTCTGAAGATCTTGATGCGGCCTCTCTCGGCGGAGTTGACGCCGTAGAGATAAGATTCGATCTTTTTGGTGAGGACTTCGGCGCCTCTCTCGAATACGCGACCAAGGTGCGCCAAAGAGGGGACTTTGGAATTATCGGCACTATGCGGGAGGCTCCCTGGAACGAAGGCCGCCGCCCGGAATATTTTTCTAAAATTGCCGATGTCTCTGATCTTGTTGATATTGAAGCGGACTCCGATGATAAAAAGGAATGCGCTTCAGCTGTAAAAGACAGCGAAGCGGGCATCCTTTTGTCTGTTCATTATTTTGACCGGGCACCTCTTGATACTGAGCTTGATGAAGTTATGGCGGACAAAAGCGGTATAGGACCGGGTATTACAAAAATAGCCGCTCTCGCGGAAAATGAAGCGGATATTTTAAGGCTGATGAGCTACAGCAGCAGAAACGCGGAAAAAGGTCTGATTATGGTTCCGATGGGAGAGAAAGCATCTATTTTCCGTTTTGCCTCCTGCCTTTTCGGAACACCCGCCCTTTACGGTTGTTTTGACAAACCCGTCGCCCCGGGACAGCTCAGCACCGATGAGATTCATCGGCTTTTATTAAAATTTTATCCCGGATATAAAAACACTCTTACCGCCGGGAAAGCTCCCCGGAATACCTTTAGGGCTTCTTGAAATAGAAGCCCCGAAAAATTTATATTTATGTACCGGTTAATGATTTTGGCTTGAATACGGAGGTCTGTAATGATTTCAAAACAAATAGCTCTGATTGTCTTTTTTCTTGCGGCAGCCGCTTTTACGGGGCCCCGTTTTTCCGTTGATACAAAAGAATATAAATACGGGGAAGTAAATGCCGACAAAAAGGAAAAGATTAAGGCCGTATTCATTATAAAAAACACCGGAAACAAGGACCTTAAAATAGAGCGTGTGAAAAAGAGTTGCGGTTGTACCGATGTGGAGTATGACACTGTTATTCCTCCCGGAAAGACCGGTAAATTAATTCCGACTATAAGAGTCAGGGGCTTTTCTGCCGGCCCTATGAAGAAGTATGTTACCGTTTATACTAATGATGAAAAAAACAGCGAGGTAAGGCTGACGGTTCATGCCGACCTTATTATGAGTTTGAGTGCTTCACAGCGATATCTTCATGTCGGTCCCGACAACAACAAAGAAAATCCTGTGAAAATTGTTCTTAATACAGATAAGCCGGACCTCCGCATAAAGGACATCATGTTCAACGAAACAAGCAAAGATAAAAGGCAGAAATGGCAGCCTGATGTGCCCCTTTTCATAGATTTCTATTATGAAAACGAAGAGCCGGAGCCAAAGGGAGACGGTCGTTATGAATACATACTGAATATTTTTTATGAAGATACCATAGAATATCGTAAATACGGTAATTTTATTATTAATTCCGATCATCCGCAGAAGCCGAAGCTGGTAATACGCGGTAAAATGGAGTAGTCTCCCGGAGTCTCGTTACCATACGCGGCACGATTTTAGAAGAGGCCCATTTAACAACCCAGTCCGGTACAGACTTAAGTCCCGGGCAGAAAAAAGTTCGATATTTTACAAGAGTTCCTTCTTTGTAGTCTTTGAGTTCCCATGAACTTTCTGAGTCGGCTACTGATCCGTCAACTCTTTTTGAACTGATTCTAAAATTCTTTTTATTCTGGATAACTTTGGTAATGATCCAGCGGTTTTGGAGAGGCCAGGGGTAGTCAAGCACGGAACGGAAGTGCACAGTATCTTCTTTACGGCCGATTATGCTGCATTCAAGAACCTCAGTGTACACCTTAATGAAAATTTCCGGTTCGGTGAGTATCCGCCATAGATCTTCCTTTTTCTTTTTTACGTATCCCGCGGAGAAAACTTCCCAGCTGTCTTTATTATGAGAAGGTGAAATTCGTGTGATTATTTTTCCATCATCGATTGTTTTCAGGTCTTCCGGGTTTAGAATAACGTTTTTTTTTGAGGCCTCAGTCAAAAAAGGGCACATGAAAAGCAGATAAAATATAAATCCGATTTTTAGCAAATTAACTCCCGGAATAGTATGTTAATAAAATTAATTCCGGATGTTAAGGAGAGATTGCAGGACGTTTTCTTTTCTGTTGCCGCTTAAAAACTGCGGACTTTTATCATATTTGTTCCACCCTGTGAGGGAACAGTGCCTGCCACGAAGATTGCCGTAGAGCCTCTTTTTATGAGGCCGGCAGTTTTAATAGCTTTTATTCCCGATTCTATCATGCGGTCGGTGTTTTTTTCAAATGGGATTGAAAGCGAGCATACACCCCTTGTTATAGAAAGGCTTCTGCAGACTGATAATCCCGGGGTAAGGGCTATCACTGTTTTTTCCGGCCGCAATTTAGACAGGTATATTGCTGTAGAACCGCTGCTGGTAAAAACCGCAATGATCGGATTTTTAACCTCGTCCGCAATATGGTAGGCCGCTTCAGCCACAGCATGAGGCGCCGAACCGTGTTCATAATCCAGATCTCCGGCGGTTTTATAACGGTATTCCGACTTATCGGCGTTTTCCAGTATTCGGGCCATTGTTTTGACGCTTTCTACAGGGTAGCCGCCCGCGGCAGTTTCTCCGGAAAGCATTACACAGTCTGTTCCGTCAAATACCGCGTTGGCTATATCGCTTGATTCGGCCCGGGTCGGAAACGGGTTGTCTATCATTGTTTCAAGCATCTGTGTCGCGGTTATTACAGGTTTACCAAGCATATTCGCCTTTTTTATGATTCTCTTCTGTATTACTGGGACTTTTTCCGGTGAGAGCTCTACACCCAGGTCGCCTCTGGCCACCATAACGGCATCGGCTTCTTTTATTATTTCCTCAATGTTTTCAACGGCGGAGGGCTTTTCTATCTTGGCTATGATTTTAGCGTTGAATCCATATTTTTTCAGGTGGTTTCTCAGGGCCCTTATGTCTCCCGGTTTTCTTACGAAGGATAATGCCAGGTAGTCTGTGGATGATTTCACCGCATTCAGCGCGTCTTCTTTGTCTTTTTTTGTAAGCGAGGGCAGGCGCAGATTGGTATCAGGTAGATTAATTCCTTTGGCTGTTTTTATTTCTCCGCCTCTTTGGACTTTGCATAAAACCGATTTTTTTCCACTTTTTACCGCCTTAAGAACAACAGCACCGTCATTTACAAGAACTCTTTCCCCGGGTTTTATGTCTTTTAAGAAAACAGAATAGGGTACCGGTATATAGGTGAGTGCGTCGGAGGTGATTGTTTTTCCGGCACGTAGTTCAATTATCGATCCTGTTTTTATATGCATGGGGCCTGGTATCTCTCCTGTCCTGATTTTAGGACCCTGCAGATCTGTCAGTACAGCCGGCATGCAGCCTGAGCTCGTTTTAATTTGTCTTATTCTTTCGATTTTTTCTGTATGTTCTTTCCAGGTACCGTGAGAGCAGTTAATACGGAAGACGCTTACTCCGGCATCATAAAGCCGCTGTATTGTCTTTTTTGAATCTGAAGATGGGCCCAGTGTCGCTATTATTCTTGTTTTTCTTGCGCCGATTCTCAAATCATTCCCCTTTAAAATTATTCATTTCTTTTTTTATTTTGCAAAGAAGATCATGTGGCTCATATGGCTTGGTGATGAAACCAAGCCGTGAATAGAAGGATTCCGGAAAATGGTTTTTTTTGTCATTTTCCGTACCGGTTATAAGGGCATAAGTGTTTTCCGGGCGATTTGTCAGTTCATATAGAAGAGAGTCGTTCTGCCATATTATGGAAAAGTCCACAATCATAACCGCAGGGGATAATTCTTTTATCATTTTGTCCGCTTGTTTATGACAGCCGGTGACTACCGGTTCATAACCGTTATCTTCAAAAAATTTCTCCATCACATTTCGAATATTTTCATCCGGCTCGGCGAGAAGCAGGTCTTTGGATGAAAGTTCTTGATTTTTTTTTACAGGGAAAAGCATTGTGATTTCTGTTCCTTTCCCAATCTCGGAAAGTATTTCGATATTTGCGTCATGGTTTCTCAAAATGCTGAACACTATTGAAAGACCCATGCCGGCACCGGGGCAACTTTTTTTTGTGGTGTAAAACGGCTCAATGACTTTATCCCTTTCAGTTTCAGGAATACCTCTGCCGTGGTCTTTCACCGTAATATAGGCGTAAGAACCGGGGCTAGTTCCGCTTCTTACGGGAATATTTTTTTCATCAAGTTCTTTTATTCCGCATGAGAGAAGTGTCTCTCCACCTTCAGGCATAGATTCAGCTGCATTTTCGCAGATTTTTATGAGCGCGTCATGTATTTGAGGATAGTCCAGATATATTTTTGGATTATAAGTTTTTTCTTTTATTTTAAACCGATAATTTTCACCGCAACGCGCGTTCATATTTTTACAGACTTCCCGACAAAGACCTTTAAGAGGTACCAGACCGGGGAAGAATCCGTCATTATCCCCGAGGCTTTTAAGCCGGTGGCTAAAATCTTCAAGACGCCGGCACTGTTTATTCATCTGGTCAAGGTATTCATGAAAGATATGTGAGGGTGATTCTTCGATCTCCTGTTTCATAACGGAGGTCAGCGCCGAGATGCCGGATATGGCATTGCTGAATTCATGGGATATTCCCGAAGAAAGCCTTTTTACCGCCCGCATTTTTTGTGAGTCGGCAAGTCTGGATGCCGCGTTCCTTAACTGTGTGACATCCTCTGTTACGGCGCTGAATCCAATATGGTCTCCGTTTTCGTCAAAAGCATATTTCCAGATGACTTTTATGTCGAAGGCTTCTCCGTTTTTCTTGAAGCTGTTGCCTTCATACGGGGCAGGAGGCGGCATTTTTTCAGTGAGAAATTTCCAGAAAGTTTTAAGCTTTTGTTTTTCTTCTTCGGTTGAGGCAAAATTTTTTACATCCGCTCCGATAAGTTCTCCCGGTGAGTAGCCGTGCATTTCATGGAAAGAATCATTCGCGAAGGTTATTTTTCCGTCTGTATTCAGCTCAAGGAATCCGAACGGTGCGTTCATGACCAGTAATCGAAACCGACATTCACTATCTGCTTTATCTTTGAATGGTTTTTTTTTGTCTCCGGTCATTTCCCGGTTCTCCGTATATCGATTTAAGTATTCCTGAAACTTACATAGATATTACTAATTACAAGGTTAGTATGCAAGAATTTCTGTCGGCAAAAAAAATTGAATTAACACATTTGTAATTGCCCGGAAATAAAGGGGTAAAATACCGGGATTATTTTAAATTCAGAATTTCTTACAGATGGACAGCGGGCCTTTGTAACACGCTCTAATTTTTTTTTTAATCCGCTTGTAACGTTTATGAAAACCCCGGGTAATCTTGTGAAGTTATTTTGTTTCCTGTATTGCCGCGGTGACGGCCTTGGATGATCTTTGAAATCGATACATTTTTGATTTTTAAAAAAGGCAGTTTTTAATGCCGGTTCCGCAGAATATTCATACTAATTTTCCATTTTTTCTCATTTAATTAAGGAGGAGCTTGTGTATAAGCTTTTACTGTTACTCTCAGCTTTAATGCTGATGACTTTTACCTACACCGGATGTCTTGACGCCGAGGATGACGATGATGACGGTGCTTCCAAGACAGATACCCTGCAGGGGGAGGTTACTGTGCTTCCCAGGGCGCTCAATTTCGATGACGAGAAAGGTTCAGCTGGAAATCTCGTAACAGATCACCTTTTAAGCGGCGATCTCGCTATCGAGAACTGTCTTTTCTACAAATTCGGTGAATCAGACTGGAACGCGACGACTCTTGAGAGTATTATCAAGTGGTCTGACGTTGCCGATGATGTTGACAAGAGCTCTATAATGTCAACGCTGAAGGAAAACAATACTTTCGGATCGGATCCCGGCGTTTCAAGAACTTCCCTTCTTCCGTCTTCCGGAAGCCTTGCTTTTACAGCTTCCAGAAAGACTCTTACAGACCCTTTCTTTGATAATGTAGATTATGTTGGAGCCTTCGGGAGTGCAAACTGGATGGAGTGGACTTTTACTCATCAAATGATGGAGGGAGAAGTAACTGATGTTGATGCCTCTTCTTTTCCTGAAAAGACAATAACCGATGACGACATAACCGGCAATGTGACCCTTTCAAGTGATACGGTTTACATTCTTGACGGTTTTGTTTTTGTGGAAGACGGTTCTACTCTCACAATAGAAGCCGGTACCGTAATAAAAGCCAAAGCCGGAGGAGGCCTTAGCGCGAGCGCGCTTATAGTTGCCAGAGGCGGGTTTATTGACGCTCAGGGAACAGCTTCGGAACCCATTATAATGACCGCGATGCAGGATGATCTCCGTTATCAGGACGACATCAATCCGGAGACACGTGGTCTTTGGGGAGGGCTTATTGTTCTGGGAAAATCCATAACAAACCGCGCCGCCGGAGAAGAGCAGATAGAGGGCATCGACCCGGATGATAACCGCGGACTTTATGGCGGAAGCGATCTCAGCGACAATTCCGGAACAATCAAGTATGTTTCCCTCCGTTACGGCGGAACAAACATAGGCGAAGGTAATGAGATTAACGGTCTTACCATGGGCGGCGTAGGAAGCGGAACCACTATTGAAAATATAGAGGTTTACCATAATGCGGACGATGGATTCGAATGGTTCGGCGGAACCGTAAATACCAAATATCTGGTATCTACCGGAAATTCGGATGATTCTTTCGACTGGGACGAAGGTTTCCGGGGTAAGGGCCAGTTTTGGGTCGTAATCCAGGCATCCGATGCCGGAGACAGGGGTGCCGAGATGGATGGATGCGCGGGCGACAACAGGGGTAATACTTCTGAATACTCTAAACCTACTATCGCAAATGCCACTTTTATAGGAAGCGGTCATGATTCCGGAAATAGCGGAAACATGATATTCAAATTCAGGGAAGAGACCGGCGGATATTACTACAACTCGATTTTTACAGATTTCTACGGTGATGTAAAAATATCTCACTGATACTTGTCGAGTAATATAAAAAGCCCCCGCATTAAATGCGGGGGCTTTTTAATTTCCAGGCGCCTTTGTAAGACGCCTGTTCTTTATGTGTAGCGTCTTTGTAATACACCAGTTTTATTTTCTAGTTGAATATTTTTTCAGGAAGTATATATGGGTTTTATAAATAGGACTATGTTTGTAAGTTTTCTGTTTCTTTTATTTTCGGCAATTGCTGCCCATTCCGGAGTAGTATCGGGTGCTGTTACCGATGCCGGCACGGGTAAGCCGGTTGCCGGCGCGGATATTTTTGTCGAAGGAGACGACATAAAGGCTGTTTCGGATCTTGACGGAAGGTATTTCTTGAAAGGAATAAAACCCGGGCCGGCTGTTTTGAAGGTTTCTACTATTGGTTATAAAGAAAAGACCGTTGCTATTAATGTCAGCTCTTTGGATACCGTTTTGACAGATATAAGCATTTTACCCGAAGGTATGAAAGAAATGACCAAAATGGTTGTTACCGCGAGGGCCTCTCAATCGTCAGGAGGCGCATTGCTGCGTGAACGCAGGCGGGCGATCAGTTTTACAGATGCCATAGGTTCCGCCGAAATGAGTAAAACCGGTGCGGGAAACGCAGCGGATGCCATGAAAAGCGTAACCGGAGCTACGGTTGTCGGCGGTAAATACGTTCTCATAAGAGGTCTGCCTGAGAGATACAGTATTACCCGGATGAACGGTTCTGCCCTGCCGAGTCCCGACCCGAACCGTAAGGCTGTAAACATGGATCTTTTCCCCTCGGGAATAATTGAAAACATAACAACAAGCAAGACTTTTACTCCTGACCTGCCAGGTAGTTTCGCGGGGGGGGTGGTTGATATAAAAACAAAACCGTTTCCTGAGGAATTTTTCATGACTTTCGGCACGTCCGGAGGATATCAGTATGGGACAACTTTCTCAGACAGTTTCATGACTTATAAAGGCGGCAGCCTCGACTGGCTCGGTATTGATGACGGTACAAGGGAAAAACCGGAAATTATTGATGAATATACCAAAACTGATATTGATGAGCTATCGACTGTTTATGGGAACAACTTAAAGGGGACTGTATATATGCAGAGATATCAGGACCCTGATGATAAATTATGGGATACCTTGATGCTTGTCGATAAAATGGTAAACTCTTTCAGCGGGGAAATGCTTCCGGAAAATAAAACGGTTCCGCTTGATCAATCATATTCGTTTTCTATAGGTAACACTCTGCCGCTTTTCGGGTCAAAAGCCGGTTTTCTTATCGGAGCGAACTATGGCAACAGTCATTCTCTTTTACTGAATCAGAAGGATAAGGATTATTACTTTGAACGGTGGAACTCTTCGGACGAGAGCGTCAATATACCGGGAATAGAAAACGACTTTAGTATAGGCAGCTCCGAAAACAATATTACATTCGGCTTGATGGCAAACGGAGCTTATGAGATTAACCGGAATAATCTCCTGAGCCTCAACTATATATACACCAGAAACGCCGTTGATGAAGTGAGGCATATCAAGGGTTATTACGGTTATTATAAAGACTCCGATGAATTTAATACATATCAGCTCCATTTTACCGAAAGAGCCGTGAATTACGTACAGCCTTCAGGGAGGCACGAAGTCTGGTTCAATAAATATTATCCTGTAACTTTCTCATGGAATGGTTCATATACCAGCAGTATGCAAAATGAACCGGATTTTAGAAATTTTTCCTATTTTGTTAATTATCTGGATGATAATGGATATTATAAAAATTATTCTCTTGAGGCCAATGTCGGAGAACCATCGCATCAGTGGAGAAGGCTTGACGAAGATGCTTATACTATTAACCTGCGTACTGATATTCCTTTTTACCAGTGGAGCGATGACTCAAGTACAGTAAGCCTTGGTTATTCCGGTTTATTTAAAAACCGGAAACGTCGTCAAAACTATTATGAATATCAGTTCAGTACTTATCTCGGCAGGAGTTCCGAGATTTCTCCGGCAGAATTCCTGGAAGGGCATTTCGGTCTT
The DNA here is from genome assembly GCA_964401455.1 of uncultured Fibrobacterota bacterium. Classification (GTDB taxonomy): domain Bacteria; phylum Fibrobacterota; class OXYB2-FULL-49-7; order CAYNYI01; family CAYNYI01; genus CAYNYI01. The sequence continues at coordinate 5,123 of CAYNYI010000027.1, read as the reverse complement.
CTGGAAGATACGACCTGGGGAATAACTTTCCGGGACTATTCTAACGATCAGGCACAGTGGGCCGGAGATTTATCTGTAAATTCTGCTTTTGCCATGGTGGAAATGCCGATTACTCCGGTGTTAGCGACTACTTTAGGGCTTCGTTTAGAAAAAGCCGAAATGGAAGGCGCGAGTATCATAGAAAATTGGAAGGACAGTACTTTGGCCGCAATGGACGATGGCGACTTGTTGCCTTCGGTTTCCCTGACCCGCCGAATCGGGGAGGACATGAATATACGATGTGCGTATGGAAAAACACTTGTACGCCCTTCACTTCGCGAGAAAGCCTCATATAAAACAGAAGCATATGCGGGTGGTCCGTCTTTTATGGGAAACAGAGATCTTAAACGTTCCCTCATACACAATCTTGACGCGAGGTATGAATGGTTTTTTTCGGAAGGCGGGCTTTTTTCCGCAAGTGTTTTCTATAAAAAAATCAAAGAGCCTATTGAAGTAAATTTTCTTCTTAATGATATTCGGCAACCTAAAAATACCGATAATGACGCGGTAATACACGGGCTTGAGTTTGAGTTTCGTAGAAAGATGGATATGATAGCTCTTTTAAAGGATTTGTCTTTTTCCGGAAATCTCACTCTGTCCGCGTCCGAGGTAAAGCTTGATGAACGTATGGATAAACTTGAACATTACTTTCCTGAAGACCGTGAAGGTTCGGATTCTTTTATGGAAAAAATACCATACTTCGGAGATTTTTTCCGCAGGTATGACAATGGTGATAAATCCCGGCCTTTTCAGGGGCAGTCTCCCTATGTGCTGAATCTTTTTCTTACTTATGACAACACGTCTTCAGGAACAAATGTCAATCTTTATCTTAATCGTTTTGGTGAGAGGCTTGCAGATCTTACAGACGAGAAAAAAGCCTGGATGTGGGAAAAAGCATATACGAACATAAATCTTACTCTTTCGCAGGAAGTAATTCAAAATTTGAAGCTCAGCGCTAAAATAAAAAATGTTCTGGGGGCCGATAAAAAAAAGGTTCATTACTATAATGATGAGGAATACACAATCAGTGAAGAAGACAAAAGACCCTCTTTCTCGGCGGGGCTGTCTTATAAGTTTTAGTTTAAATGATAATTTAAACCGGTTCTGTAAAAGAACGTTACGGAGGATAATATGTTAAAGTTTTTAGCGGTCACGGCGGTCCTTTTTCTCTGCGGTCTGGATGCCGGCGCCCAGGATTACAATGAGCTCGAGAAAAAAGTTTCCCGGCTCAGAAAAGAACTCGCCCAGGTTCAGGGCGAGAGGGCCGAAGTCGGGGAAAATATGGCTGAGGATAAAGCTAACTTTGATGAATATCAAAAGCGGATGAAAAGCCGGATGAACCGACTTAAGTCCGAGACTGATTCGATTTTGTCTGAGATCGGGCAGTCGCGGGGAGTTGTGGATTCTTTGTCGGCGCTGGTCGCTTCTAAAATATCTTCGCAGAAACAATATGTAATGCTCCAGGAGGGTTTTTCAAGAAAACTTCAGGAATCGGCGGATTATTTTATAAAGAAAGCTTATGAAATGCCACCGATGGTTTCCAATCAGACTGTTGTGGCTCTGCAGTTTCTGAAAAGTGAGATTTCAGCAAAGGAAATTGATAACATAGAAGGTCTTGCCAGGATTTTGAAAATTACCGAGGACATGGAAACGGTCGCTTCCAATATACAGATTGTCCAGGGGTCTTCACCGGTTCCCCAGATTTCCGGTACCGCCTACAGGCTCAGGATCGGGACAATTTTTGAGGCGGTAGTCGATGCCAAGGGTGAGAAATACGCTTTATGGCAGGGTATAAAGGAAGACGGTACGCCAGAATGGCTGACAGGCGAAGATCCTGAAACGGCGGCCCGGATATTAAGCGCGGTAAAAATACGTGAAGGAAAGTCGGTCCCGGAGTTTGTTCCGCTGCCTTTTGCGCACAATAAAGGTGAGGAGGGGGAAAAATGAAAAAGAATTTACTGATTATCTCTCTTCTTTTATGTGTCTCGTCAAGTTTCGGCATATCGAAAAAGCAGTATGAGGCTAAACTAAAAGAAGTTGATCAGCTTAATACGTATCTTCAGAGCGCGAGGGATTCTCTTCAGGAGGAAATCTCTGAAAGATGGAGCAAAAAGCAGGATTATATAAAACAAAGAGAGAGGGACAAGGAGGACCTGGACCGGCAGAGAGAAAAACAGGAAAGAGCCTACTCAGAACTTGCGCGTATAAAAGAAGAGTTTCTCGCGAAAGAGAAAAAACTCGCCGAGGAGAAAAAGGCCCTTGAGGAAAAAGAAGGCAGCTGGAAAATGGTGAAAAGTTCTCTCGAAGATGCCTTTTCAAAAGAATCAGAAAATTTTAAGAGTGTTTTTCCTCTTGAGCTGGAAAAACGTAAGCAGGATCTGGAGAAAATACGCAGAGAGTACAGGAAAAACTATTATGTTGCCGATGCCTGGGGGCTCTTTGCCGATTACAAGGTTAAATATTATGAAAAAGGCTCAGCCATAGATATCGGAAAACACACCGTACTCCCCTCCGGTTACGATGAAGCCCAGTTTATTACGGCAGCAAGGTTCGGTGATGTCTTCGCATACGGAATAAACAGCGAAAGCGAAATTTTTTACATACGACAGACAGGCCGCCTCGGAGCCGAGCGCTACAGCATAGAAAAGGTCGTGACCCCGGAGATAAAAGAGCCGCTGCAGGCCTCTTTCCCGAAATGGGTAGAAAAACAGAAGGTTACCGGCACCGTAATAACAGATGTGCTTCAGAATGATCAGACAAAGATCCTTCTCTCAGGCAAGAAAATAGGCATATTTTCTAAATTTAAAGGTTTTGTGAAATCCGGCGGACCCGTAATGGTTCCGCTGTTGTTTCTCCCGCTCTGGGCGCTGGTGCTTATAATAATGAAATTTTTGCAATTCAGGAAAAAGCATAAATCAAATGTGAATATTTATAATGAGGTTGAAAAAGACCTGGGTGAGGGAAATCTCGGTGCTGCCGAGCAGAAGGTCAGTAAAATTGATTCAGTTGTGGCGAGAATTGTAGAAACATGCCTGAAACATTCCAAATGGAAGAGAGAAAAAGCCGAGGAAGCCGTTAATGAGATACTGGTTGATGAGCTTCCCCTGCTTAACAAGTATTTAAGCACTCTCGCGGTAATAGCGGGAGCGGCTCCCCTGCTGGGTCTTCTCGGCACTGTTACAGGCATGATAAATCTTTTTGAGGTCATAACCCATTACGGCACGGGCGATCCAAAAATCATGGCCGGAGGTATTTCGGAGGCTCTTATTACTACCCAGACAGGTCTCGCTGTGGCTATCCCGATTCTTCTTATTCATAACTATTTGAAGAATAAACGCGACAATATACTTGCCGAGATGGAAAAGCACGCGGTTAAGGTCCTTAACAGACTCTGGCCGGAGGAGTAGTATTTTGATAATTCGTCTATTTCTGGATTCTTTTTTAAAGGGCGGCTTCATTATGTGGTGCATACTTGCGGTCTCCCTGGTAGTATGGGTAATGGGGCTTCGGAAATATTTCCAGCTTAAGAGTTTTTCAAGGGCCAGAATAACCTTTTTGAAAAACCTAGGCAGCGGGAGCTTTCTTCCTGTCTCGGACGAGGATTATGTCTGGGATAAAGGCGGCGAGGAATATGATATAATGATGCGTAAAATTAAAGAACTCAGAGAAAAGCCGGAAAATAAGAGAAAGTTTTTATTGAAGCGGGCCATCGAAGAATTTATGGTAAACGTAAAGCCATATATGAACAGTGCCTTTTCTCCGATGTCTGTCTGGATATCTGTAGCGCCTCTTCTTGGTCTTCTTGGCACAGTTATTGGCATGATACACACTTTCAGGGCTATAACTCTGTTTGGAGTGGGTAATCCGCATTTTACCGCCGAAGGGATCAGTATTGCGCTTTTAACTACTCAGGCGGGTCTTACGGTTGCCTTTCCGGCGCTTCTATTTCATAATTTTCTTAATAATCAGAAGACGCGGCTTATGTCGTATCTTGTAAAGGACGAAGAGTTTTTATTAAAGGAATATTCCTGAGGTAGAACAGGTATTCGGTTATCATTGAACGGAGATAAAAATGCTTAAAGACAGACGTTTGATTCAGCAGGAATCGGATGACGCAGAGGTCAATATGAGTCCGCTGATCGACATGGTATTCATCCTGCTGATCTTTTTCATCATAACGACAAATTTCACAAGGCAGACAGGTGTTGATGTTAGCAAGCCCAAGGCACAATCCGCCGTTTCTCAGGGCAAAAAAACCACTCTGGTCGGAATTACCAGAGAAGGTTCTTTACATATTTACGGCAGGCAGGTCAGTCTCAAACAGCTCGAAATAATTATAAGTCAGGAAATCAAGAAGAAGCCGGATATGTCGGTGGTAATAATCGCGGACCAGGAAGCTGTTATAAGCCGGGCCGTTGAAGTTATGGACAGATGCACTATGGCGGGAGCCTCAAAGGTCTCAATAGCCGCGGATAAAGAAGAATAAAAATATATGAAGGTCAAGAATAAATATACTCTTAATGTTACCGTAATACTGGGCGTTGCCCTGATTAATCTGGTGCTTTTTACGCTCATTCCGGGGCTGCACGCTCTTTTCGGAATGAACCTGGATGTTGGAAAGGGGAATAACCGGCAAAGGGTTATAGCCGAGTTTTATAAGCCGAAGAAGCCCGAGCCTAAAAAAGTCGAGAAAAAGACGAGAAAAGTGAAAACAAGCACCGGAGAAGATAACAACAGGACAATGAAGTTTAAGTTTACCCCGGATCTCGGAGTTGCCGGGGGAGAAGGTGCCGCTATACAGAGCCAGGATCTTCAGGCTGTCGTTTTTGAAGAGGGGGAAACCGACGAGGATGTTATACCGGTTTTTACTCCGCCTATTTCATATCCCGGGAAGGCGCGTGATATGGGCATCGAGGGTACGCTTGAGATAGTTTTTGTTGTGACAGAAGAAGGAAAGGTTGGTTCGGTCGATATTGTAAGGTCGCCGCATCAAAGTTTTGACAGGGAAGCCAGAAAGACAATCGCGAGGTGGAAGTTCAAGCCTGCTAAAAACGATGGGGTCCCGGTGAAGGTTCGGGTAAAAC
>CAYNYI010000026.1:0-29517 GCA_964401455.1 uncultured Fibrobacterota bacterium | reverse complement strand
TGGAGCCACTTAAAAAAAGTCTTTTAACTGTTACAAAAAATCAGACCGGCTCATTTTTATTTCTTTTATCAACATTCGTTCCAATATACTTAACGGAACCAAATCTGTTTACGCGGCAGGCTTTTGCTCGGGTGTGCTTCTGTGGCTGACTGATGCCTTAACAGAATACATATTATTCAACGAATCTGGCCGGGATTTCTGGCCGGACATACTAATTGGCAGAAACCCTCATGAAGTGTTTATGAGGGTGATGTACATTATTGTCGCGCTTTTCGCTTCTTTTCTCATACAGATTTTTTTAAGACATAAAAACGAGCTTTCCCGCAAGCTTGGACATCAGAACAAACTCCTTTCGGGAATAAGAAATGTAAACCAGCTTATAACACATGAGAAAGATAAACACAAACTCCTTAAAGAAGCCTGCCGGCTTCTTGTGGAAAACCGCGGTTTTTTTAACGCATGGGCCGTCCTCACAGAAAAAGAAAAATCTTACGGACCCTTTTACTATGCCGGACTCAGAAAATCAGAATTTGAGAAAATGGCAAAAAATCTAAACTCCGGAAAAATACCGCTTTGCGCGGCGGAGACCCTCGGCCGCAGCGGAATAAAAATTATACGCCACCCACATTCAGAATGCGGAGACTGTCCTCTTTCTCCGGAGTATAAAGACAGAAGCGGCCTAACAATAAGACTCGAACATGAAAATATCATATTCGGCTGGCTTAGTGTTTCGGTTCCGCGTAAATACGCCGATGACCTTACCGAACACGAACTTTTTGAAGAGGTGGCCGGGGACATCAGCTATGCTCTGTGGTCAATCGATAATGAAAATAAACGAAGAGAAGCCGGAGAAAAATTCGAGACCGTCCTTTCTGAAACAAGCGATGGAATAGTGGCCTCTGATCTAAGCGGAAAAATTACGCTTTTTAACCCGGGGGCGGAAAAACTTTTTGAGTGTCGCGCAGAAGAGGTCATCGGCACAAACATTTCACGTTTCTGCCCTGAGGAACTGCTCTTCTCTCAAAAGAAATTGTTAAAAAAAGCCCTTGAAAACAGGACCGCCCGCTCCCCATTTGAAACAGAGCGAGTAACCGCGCATGGTAAACGGTTTCCGGTAGAAATGACTGTAAGCGTAAACAGAGACACAAAAGGAAATCCGCAGGGAATTAGTTCTGTAATAAGAGACATTTCCAAAAGAAAAGAAATTCAGGACAAACTAAGCGCCAATGAAGAAAATTTGCGTATTACTCTGAATTCTATCGGCGACGCGGTTATTTCAACGGATATAAACGGCAATGTAGTCAAAATGAACAGGGTCGCACAAAAACTGACAGGATGGTCCGTGGCCGAAGCCTCAGGCAAGCCTCTCACAGAAGTATTCCGGATAATAAACGCGAAAACCGGGCTGCCTTCTGAAGATCCGGTTAAGAAAGTGCTGGAAACAAAGAAAATCATAGGTCTTGCAAACCATACCGTACTCATTTCCAAAAGCGGAGAAAAATTCCAGATTGCCGATTCCGCGGCCCCAATAAAAGACGAACCGGGATCAATAAAAGGTGTTGTTCTGGTTTTCAGGGATGTAACAGAAGAATATAGAATACGCGAGGAACTTAGAGAATCAGAGGAAAGAAAGGATTTGGCCCTGAGGGCGGGCGAACTTGGTACATGGGACTGGGATATTACTTCCGGAAGGGTTGTTTTCAGCGAAAGATGGGCTGAAATGCAGGGTTATTCTCTTGAGGAGATAAAGTCTGATATAAGCTCATGGGAAAACCTTCTGCACCCCGATGATGAAGCCCGTGTCAAGGACCTTCTGCAGCAGCATCTTGAGGGACGAATTGAAATCTACTCTTCCGAGCATCGTCTCAGGCATAAATCGGGGTCTTGGGTATGGATACTGGATAAAGGCAAAATCATAGAGAGAGATGAAAACGGGAATCCCTTAAGAATGTGCGGCACGCATATGGATGTCTCCGAGGCAAAGAAGGCTGAAGAAATGCTGAAAAAGACGGAGGCAAAATACCGTCAAATTTTTGAGAATATTCAGGATGTATATTATGAAGCCTCTCTGGACGGAAGAATACTGGAAATCAGCCCCTCTATTGAAAGTATTTCTGAATATAAAAGAGAAGAACTGCTCGGGGCTTCTCTTGAAAAAATATACCGGGACCCGGAAGAGAGAGCGAATCTTCTCAAGGCCTTTTCTCTGGAAGGTAAAGTGACAGACTATGAAGTAAATCTTAAAGACAAATCCGGGGAATCCAGATACTGTTCAATAACAGCCTCGGTAGTAATCTCCAAAGAGAACAAGACCCTCAAAATCTCGGGAACAATGAGAGATATTACAGAAAGAAGGAAAACGCTCAAACAGCTTAAAGAAAGCGAAACCCGCTTTAAAACAATCATAGAAGATTTACCTGTGGCTGTATTTGCGCATGACCTTGACGGAAAATTTGTGCTTGTGAATACCGCCGCTTCCAAAAATACCGGCTATACAAAAACCGAACTCTCAGAAATGTCTGTCTATGATTTAGACCCTGAAAGCCTCGATAGAAAAGACCGTGAAAAGCTTTGGAACTACCTGAGAGTCGGCAGGTCTGAAGTCCTTGAGGGAAAACATATTAGAAAAGACGGCTCCAGCTATCCTGCCGAAATCCATCTATGCGGAATTTTTCTCGACGGAAAACAGGTTATATTGGCGATGGCTTTCGATATCTCAACCCGTAAAAAAGCCGAAGGAGAAAGTATTCGGCTTACTTCCGCCATAAACCAGGCGGCGGGGACCATTGTTATCACCGACACAGACGGAAAAATCCAATATGTAAATCCCGCCTTCGAGAATACTACCGGATACAAAGAGACAGAAGCCATCGGTAAGAATCCGCGGATATTGAAAAGCGGAGAACAGGACCGCTTTTTTTATAAACAGCTTTGGGAAACAATCCTTTCCGGTAATACATGGACCGGCCGAATGGTCAACAGAAAGAAAGACGGGTCTTTTTATACCGAAGAATGCGTTATCTCTCCGGTGCGTTCTCCAGCCGGAAAAATTGTAAATTTTGTTGCCGTAAAACGGGATATTTCAAGAGAAATCCAGCTTGAAAAACAGCTCCGCCAGTCCGAGAAAATGGAGGCGATAGGGCACCTCGCCGGCGGAATAGCCCATGATTTCAATAATATACTGGCCGGTATAATCGGGTTTTCCGAAATATCTCTCAGCATGGTTTCTCCGGGGAGCCGTATGGAAAAAAACATACTTCGTATTAAAGAATCGGGCAACAGGGCCAAAGAGCTTGTAAACCAGATCCTGCTTTTCAGCCGTCAGGGCCCCGAAGAGCTCAGTCCAATATACATAAGACCCATAATAAAAGAGGCGGTGCACCTGCTTAAGGCAAGCCTGCCTTCTTCTATTGAAATCAAAACAAATCTCGCCAGGGAAGACAAACCGGTTTTGGCCGACCCCACAAAAATTCATGAGATACTGATGAATCTCTGCACAAACGCTTCGAGCGCCATGAATGAAAAAGGACTTCTTGAAATAGGCTTCGCGGATGAATATTTTGACCGGGAATGGGAAGGACGCGCGGGGGTTTCAAAGCCGGGCTTTTATTCCGTACTCACCGTAAAAGATAACGGGAACGGTATTCCGGAAGAACTGATGCCGAGGATATTTGAACCCTTCTTCACTACCCGGGAACCCGGTGAAGGCACCGGTATGGGGCTGGCAGTAGTCTTTGGAATCATCCAAAGCCACAAGGGAAATATAACTGTGGAAAGCGGCGATGAGTCGGGAACTGTTTTTAAAGTCTTTCTGCCTAAAACAAACGCTTCTCTGGATATAGCAAAAGAACCCAAATGCGAGCTTATCGGCGGAACAGAAAGCATACTCTTTGTTGACGATGAGGAAATACTGACCGATATGGTCTCATCAATGCTTACGGAACTGGGCTATAAAGTTAAAAGCTTCAACAACAGCGAAAAAGCGCTGGAGTCCTTCAGAGAAAACCCCGCTGAATATGACCTCGTAATAACAGATCAGACAATGCCGAACATGACCGGTTTGGAAATGTCACGGGAAATATTAAAAATACGTCCCGGAACGCCGATTATTCTCTGCACCGGCTACAGCCGAAGCGTCAACGAAGAAAAAGCCCGAAAAGAAGGAATCAAGGGTTTTTATTTAAAACCGCTTAACAGAAAAGATTTTTCAGAAATAATAAGAAATATCATGGATGAATAAATTATGAAAACTCTTAGTCTCTTTTTAACAACCTGCCGAGTTTTCCAATCAGTTCATTTTTGGTAAACGGTTTCTGAAGAAAGTCCTTCACCCCTTTTTCCAGAAGAACCTGCGCCTCGCCGTTGATGCTGTAACCCGATGCCAAAAGGACTTTTACCTGCGGATTAATTTTTAAAACGGCATCGAAAGTTTCTTTGCCGTCTTTATTCGGCATAACCATATCAAGAATAAGAACATCAATCTGCTCTTTATTCTTCCTGTAATAATCGATGGCGGCCTGACCATCCGGGACCGTATGCACCTTGAAGCCGGACTCGGTCAGGATATCCCTTGCCAGTTCACGAAAAATTTCCTCATCATCGGCGCCAAGCACAAAATCGCCCTCGTTAAAACCGTAAAAATCAGGATCCGTTTTATAATCTTCTTCAGTCTCTACGCCTGAAGCCGCGGGTATATACAAATGAAATGTCGTGCCGTGCCCCGGCTCACTGTAAACATTTACAGATCCGCCATGATTCTTCACGGTGCCGTAAACCGCCGCAAGCCCCATACCGGTCCCGCGACCCGGCTCTTTAGTCGTGAAAAAAGGCTCAAAAATATGTTTGCGCGTCTCATCATCCATTCCTGTCCCGTTATCTGTAACTGAAATCCTGATATATTTACCTGGATCAACTTCATAAGGCTGCCTGAAACAATAGTCAGAGTCGAGTTCTGTATAATTTGTGGCGAAAATAATCTCACCGCCTTCGGGCAAGGCGTCTCTGGCGTTTAAGGCAAGATTTAAAAGCGCATTTTGAAGCTGAGAAGGGTCACCATTCACAATCGGGGTTGCGGCTTCGAAAATTCTTTTCACATCGATCTTCTTGTCAATGCTGTGTTGAAGAATTCCGATTACTTCATCGATTATTTTATGAACATTCACCCTCACAAGCTGGAACTGACCTTTACGTGAAAATGCCAGAAGCTGCTCCGTAAGGTCAGCCGAACGCTTTGCCCCGGTAAGCATATTCTCGGCATAACGCCGGAGAGTCGGCTCTTTAAGTTTTTCAACAAGCATACTGCCGTATCCCATTACTCCGGAAAGCTGATTATTGAAATCATGAGCGATTCCGCCCGCCAGCTGCCCGACAGCATCCATCTTTTCCATCTGTCTTATTTTTTGCTCTATTTCTTTTCTTTCGGTAATGTCTTCAAAAATTGTCGCGAATCTTTCATTACCGAGAGAAAAGGCGGAAATGGAAAAAGTCTTATTCATTGGTTCAAATCTTGTCTCAAATTCTTTAGAGGAGCCTGTCTTGGTAACTTCTGAATATATCTTTAAAAAAGGAGTGTCATCGGTACCGTATAGTTCAGAAGCCCTTTTTCTTTTGGCTTTTTCCTTTTGTACTCCGGTTATTTTCTCGAATGCCGGGTTAACATCGAGAATTTTATAATCCACAGCCTGCCCGTTTTCATCTTTTATTATGCTGTGGAGAGCAATACCTGATATTGAGTTTTCGAATATGCCCCTGAATCGCGACTCATTTTCCAGAAGGGCCTTCTCTGTTCTTTTCTGTTCGGAAATATCCTTGACCCATTCAACAAAAAGATTGGTCTTGCCTTTTTCATTTTTAATGGGAAGAATTCTAAGATCAACCCACATTCCTTCGGGAAGGGCTATCTCCTCATGAAATGGTTCCCCTGTCTCAAGTACCATCCGGGCTTTGCAGTCGGGGCAGACAGAATCTCTGTCTCTGTAGGCATTGTAGCATTTGGCTCCGATGTTCCTTTTTTCTGAGGGAATGGCGCCGAACCCTCTCCAGTTGCTGTAGCGAATATTCATATCACGGTCATGAATGGATATCATATCCGGCACAACGGAGAGCATTTTTTGAAAGAGGTCTCTGCTTTCTTTAAGTTTATTCTCTGTTTGTATTCGTTTTTCTTTTTCACACAGCGCAGACAAGGCATAGCCTGATTCACCGGCCGTTTCAGAAAATTGTTCAAGAATTTCCGGATCATCCGAAATAGTTTTTTCCACACATATACAGAGAATACCTGCGGTGGTATCACGGGATTCTATTTTCATTGATATAACAGACCGGTCTGTATCCGGGCCGAGCGCCAGGCAGGAGGAACAGCTTTCTTTTCCGTTTATTATCAGAAGTTTTTCAGCGATCTCAAGGTTAAGACTGAAACAGCGCGGCATAAGATTATTTTCGAGAATGCTTGCGGATTCCTGCCTTGCCATCCCCGGAACAGATCCGAAAGACAATTCAATATCTTTGTCAGAATTAAGAAATGCGGCCCAGGCCCCGAAGCAAAACTCCTCTTTTGCAAAAGCTGAGCAGATATTTTCAAGAAGTTCGTTTTTTTCCGAAGCCCTGTTAATACACCTGTTTACCCGGCGTAATGCGGCTGAAATATCATTCAGCCTTTTCAGGCGGAGAAATTCCTTCTCTGTAATTTTTATCAAAAAAGACACGCTCCTGAAATAGTGGACTCCGCTATACTAATCTAAGTTAATATACTAATTTTGTCAAGAGCGTCAAAATATTAATTATTAACCTGGAAATCAGAATTTAAGAGCTCAATGTCAATCTCGCAACCTGGCTATCGCTAGAGAAAACCACTTTTTTTGATTGAGAATCAAAGTGTCATAAATAATTAAAAATACCCCTTGACCCCCATACCCAGGCTCCCGTAATAAGAGCCGTATTCGCTTTTTTTCCCGTCCCCGATCGGGGCCTGCCCTCGAAGTTCTACGGAAATATTATCAGAGAAAGAGTATTCAACCATCGGCAAAAGCATAAAAGACCCGTCTGAAATATTTGTCAGGCTGAAAACAGAAAAATTATACTTTATAAAAAACTCTCTCCTGAGACCCGCCATTGCGTAATTGCGCCCGAAACCGGGCATCTCACCTGAAAACATATTTATAAGATCGTTACCGGAATATTTATCAGGATCATTTTTACCGAGGCCGTTGTAAAAATACTCTCCGAGAACATAAAGACCGTTTTCAAAGGTATAGTCAAGCCCCGCGTCGGCCTGGAAGTAGGCGGAGTCCGTTTTTGTGTATTCATCGTAAACAGGATTATTCCAGGCCCCTTCGGCCCAGACACCGACATCAAAAACCTGCCCGGCCATATCGGCTCCGGCCATTATTTTCTTCGGAAGTCCTGCCAACTCGCGGTCCGGAGTGTGGACTTTCATAGCGCTCATTGAAAGATCAAAGCCTTTAAAAAAACCTTTCAGACGCGCCCCTCCGCTCGAATGGCTGAAATCACTCCCCGTTGAAGCGACAAGAGAAAGCCCCGCGGCGGCACCCAGAGGCACCTCGGCGCGGAGTGCGTTTGTTCCCTTTTTCGGGGCTTCCGGATCCATGGGGTTTTTCATATTCCAGACATCAGTCGGATTAAAAGCGTATCCCGCTCCCCATGCGATAAGCTGCTTACCGAAATACAAATCGAATTTATTGAAAAACAATTTCAAAACGGCCCTGTCGAGTTCTATTCCGTCGGTATTTATAAAGTCAGAGTACGGACCGTAGGTAATGAAAACTTCCATCATTTCTCCGGCCTCTTCCGGGATTAAAATTTCCGCCGGCAGGAGGGTCTCCGGAGGCAGACTTTCAAGCAAGGGGCCATACAAACCAAGCACCGCTTTTTCCATCGCGCTTTCAGGACGAATATTTGAAAAAATGTCCACCGGTTCTTTTTTGGAATATACAGAAAGATGAGCATCGAAAGCGCCCTTAGTCCCGAAATCTTTTGAAGACTCGAGCCTTAGCAAAGACGCATTGCTTATGCTTTCTTTTTCAGAAAAAGTTACGGCAGTCCTGTTTTCAAGATATCCTCCAAGCTTTATGCCTTCCGGAAAAACCGATACGGCAAGTAACATCATTACTAATACATATCTCATTTTTATACTCCGCTGAATAAAGTGTTATCTTTTCAAAAACCTTGTGGAAAACATGGATTCATCAAGATCAATATCATATTCAATATTTTCCATTTCCATAACAGTCCGGGAGCCCTTTAAAACATTTTTCATCTCGATGTATTCCGGCGTCCAGTATTTTCCGATCTTTTCAATGTCTTTCATTATCAGTTTTTTCCATAATTCTCCGAATTCATCATGAAAATGTCCCTCTATTCCTATAAATTTTTCCTTATCGACATAAAACACAATCTTGCTGTAGGTTTCATCCTCATTCTTTGCCTTCATAATAACTTTGTAGCAGTCTGTATCCCTTATTTCTTTTTCACCGTCCAGAGAAGCGTCATAATCTTCTCTTCTGTCTCCTGTTGACAAATCCTCATAGGAAAAGTCGGATCCGTTTACCGACTGGTTCTTCTGATGGCTGGCTATTTTTCTTACACGGGCGGTCCGGGGAGAATAAAACCATATATCGTCGCCGTCGTTAAGCGTGAGTATTTTCATTCCCTCTATTCGCGCGGGAGATATATATTCTATGAGCGCCTTTTCGCCTTCATTAAAAGAATAGTTTAGAAGCTTTGAAACATTTTTACTGCCGTCTGTATTATATACCGTCTGCTTTACAGTGCTCTTAGAGGTTTGCGCGTTTTCATTTTTCTCCATTTTGTCGAGTATTTCATCGGCTGTTATGGAAAAAACCGGCCCCGCTAAAATACCCAGTACAATCATAAATGTTTTTATCATGGTTTCCTCCTTATATTGATTAATTTTTTTTCTGAAATTTTTCCATAATAGTAAGGATTGCCGGCAGCATGAAAGCCGAGCTCAAAAAGCAGGAACCGACCCCGAAAAACAATGTCTGCCCGAGTACCGCAATACCTTTATGGGAAGCCAGTCCCATCGAACCGAAACCTATCATAGTTGTAAGCGAAGTCAAAAGAGTCGCCCTTCCCGTATATTTAAGGACGATCGGAACGGAACCCGGCCCCTCAATCCTGTATCGGTGCAGCATATGCACTCCATCGTCTATCCCGATACCTATAATAAGCGGGAGCGCGATAAAATTCATCATGCTCAGCTTTACACCGAAGATATACATAAGCCCGAACATCCAGGCCGAACCCGCCGCGAGCGGTACGGCGGCAAGGATGGTGTATCTCATTGAGCGGAAGTCAAAAAGCAGGAACAAAGCAATTGCCAAAGCCCCTATTAAAACCGCCTGTTTTCCTTTTTTTCCCATCAGGTCCATCATAAGCTGCATAATAACCGGCATCCCCGTGATTCTTTCGGAAACTCTTGCTGTCATCTTGTTAAACCTGTGCAGATTTTTTTCATTCCATATATATGACTTCGGATACACAGTTATTAATAACTCGTCATTGTTAGGGTTTACATATCTTTCTTTTATAGTCTCCGGGAGTTTTTCGAGAGTTACAATATCTGTAGAAGTCATTTCAAGGACTTTTTCCTTCATTACAGGCCCGGCGATTCGCTGATAGCCGTTAACCTGCCTGGAAGACTGCGGGTATTTTTCAATCAACGAGGCAAGCTGCAGCACAAAAGAATCTTCATCCTTTTTACCTGCTATCTGGTCGCATTTTCTTATAATTTTATTTTTCTGCCCCATACTCAGCACAGAGAGTTCCCCGATTTCTACAATATTCTTATGAAACCTCCTCAATTCGGTGACAAGTTTCTCTGAATCTTCATCGTCCAGCACCGGAACAGGGTCCACTTTTTTGAACTTCAGCTTAAAATCTTTTATAAACGCCGCGTTCTCACGCTGAACTTCTTCTTCCGGCAGAAACTCGGTGATTGCGTCCACTCTTCCGATAAGACCTGTCCGGTTTCCGATTTTTTTATATTTTTCAACCATTTCTCTGCACCGATCTATTCCCGGGGCTTTTATCATTGCCTGATCCGGTGAGATTTCAAACTTATCAATGATTTTATCCTGAGTAACAGCGCTCAAAGTGCCCTTGGGCTGAAGCTCCATCATATCATATTCGAAATCCAGGTTAAAGCCTCCGATTATAGATAAAACCGTAATAACTGCGGAAATCAATAGTATTAGAACGGCTACGGGCATTTTTTTTATGGCAAAACCAATTGAGTCCAGAAATCCGAACTGAAGCGGAGCAGATAATGAACGCAACAGTTTCTTCGGTATTATTTTACCGACAGTTTTATCAACAGTATTCCAGACAGAAGGAATAAAGCCAAGCCCGGCTTTCCGAAAAAAGTTGCCGGCAAGGCTGTAGCCTTTGTTGTCCCACATTATAAGGGCCGGAAGTAAAATCAGCATGGCAAAAAGGGTCGTGATTATTCCAAGCCCCATCGCTATTCCCATCTGTGAATATGCCTCGAAACGGGTAAGAGGGAGGCTTAGAAAAACTATCGCCGTTGTCATTCCGCCCGTAATCACTCCGCTGCCAACGCGGTTATACATATAATATATGGAATCGACTGCACTTTTCCCCTGCTCGCGGCCGTCCTTGAATCCTGAAATAAAATGTATTCCGAAGTCTATTCCGAGGCCGATAAGAACTATACCGAAACCCGCGGACATCATATTAAGGTATTGCAGAACTATGCCGAGAAGCCCTGTGACCCAAATTATCGAAATAATCAGTGTAAAAACAGAATAAAACGGGTTTTTCCACGTCCGGAATGAACCTATCAGTATAATCAGTATCAGAATAAGCGCGATAACACTCGGAATACTGAAGTCTTTCTCGAGAGCCTTATTCTCGTCTATCTGAAGCATCATCGCCCCGGTCCGCCCGATTTCAAGATCAGGGTATTTTTTCATTACCGTCGAAAGAGTATCATCAATACGGTATCCAAGATACATCATATCTTCAAAATGATTGAAACTTACAGCGGGGCGAAGTACCATCATAAGCATTTTATTATCAGGAGAGAGCATATATTCCGAGCCTGTCAAAAGGTTCTCAACCGAACGTGCCGCTCCGGCGGAATCCGATTCCTCTATATACTCCTTTATCCCTGCCATGAATTTGCGCATACTCTCAAGGCCCTGGACGGCCTGGTTTTCGCCGTCGAGAGTTGTCATGTTTTCCGAGTCGTCAATGAATTCTTTCTCGAAACTGTTGTTTATATTTTCCACAAGCTCGGGAAGAGCCACGCTTTTATACATCGAGACCATATTACGAAGATCTTTTGTTTTCTGAATCATCATGGCATGCGACTCAATGAAGTCATTGTCGATTTTATAATCAACACGTTTAACAAGATCTACAGTATCATATTCTACTCCGGCCAGCGGGAAAACACCCTTGGCTGAATTGATCTTCTGAATCAGCGAAAGTTTCTCCGGATTCGCAGGTTTTATCCTCCGGATTTTCTTCAGTTTTCCGGAAAGCTCATCGGCGCACTTTTTCATCGCTTCAATATCTTTCTTTTCGCTCTCTACAGTGATCATCACCGTGGACTCACTCTGGTAGTCCTCTATAATTTCCATCAATTCATTGACCTGCGGCAGTTCCTCCGGCATCATGTCGGCTATCTGAGTCTTGAAACTGATGCGCGCTGCGGCCAGAACCATAAGAATAGTTAAAATAAAACTGAAAACAAGTATCCCTCCCGGGCGGGAAGTCACAAGGTCTCCGATTTTTCTGAAAATTTTCTGCCTCATTTTAAGGCCTCCGTTTTAAAAATTTATATATCGGCTTGCGGGGTTGCAGCATCATTACCTGCCTTTCGGGCCAATGCGGCCGAAAGCGCTTTATTCATCACATGCGGCGTCTCCGAAGGAACCAGAATCATGGACCCTTTGCTTTTCAGCGTCTCAAGAAGCAGATTTAATGAACGAAGAGTAAGCGCTTCGTCATTTCCCTTGTATTTTTCGGATGCCTCAGAATACTTCTCAGAAAGCTCGACCTCGGCCGACCCGAGAATTATTCTCGCGTTTTTTTCTCTTTCCGCCTGGGCCTCTTTACTGATAGCGTCTTCAAGTTCTTCGGGAATAACGATATCTTTTATTTCAACAGAAAGAGAGGTTATTCCCCAGGGATTTGTTTTGTCATCGAGTATCTTCTGGAGCTCTGATCCGATTTCATCCCGTCCCGTAAGCAATTCCGCCAGGGTGGTTTTTCCTATGATGTCCCGCAATGCCGTTTTTGCGCTCAAAGGAACGGCGTTTTTATAATTCTCCACTTCAAGCCTGGCCTTTGAAGCGTCCCAGATCATCCAGAAAATTATCGCATCCACATATATCGGAACAGCGTCTTTGGTTAAGACTTTCTCGGCGCTGAAGTCTGTAACGGTTATGCGGCAGTCAACATAACCGCAAGGGATATCAACAAAAGGTATTAGAAAAAAGATTCCCGGACCACTCGCTTTTCTGAATTTTCCCAGGCGCAAAAGGGGAACCCTCTCCCATTCGAAAGCGGTCCTTACGGAAAACCCCAAAATAACAAATAAACCGGAAACAATATACAGCGCCGTTTCCGCAGATCTGTTTAATACAAGACGGTTTCTTAGAAAGTAAATTAAGGCCCCGGCAAGGAGGAAAAACATCACATTGAGTGAATAACGCTTCAGCGAGAACAATGCCTTCCGAATATTCCAGGTAACCGGATTAAATTCTCTTCTTTCTTTGAATTCCCGTATTTTTTCAGCCATTTTCAATTTCCTTTGTGCGGGTTTCTTTTTCTTTCGGATTCTATTTTCTTTAATTCTTTAAGTGAGTCTTCTGCTTTTATACCGAGCGCCGCGGTTTCATTCAAAAAATTCAGACATAGCTGGCGGAGCCCTTTTTCTTTCGTTTTAGGATCGATACGCACCTTATTCTCTGAAATAAATGTCCCGGTCCCCTGCTGGGTATTGACTATTCCTTTTAATTCGAGTTCTGTATAGGCTTTTGAAACGGTATTCAGGTTTACCTGAAGGTCCACCGCCAGTTGCCGCACGGTCGGAAGACGCTCGCCCGGCTCAAAGATGCTGTTAACCACTCCGTAAGTTACCTGATTAACTATCTGCCGGTAATAAGGAACTCCGGAAGAGCTGTTCAGAGAAAATTTAAATGCCAAACCAAGTCCTTTGGTTACACATTGTAATAGTCAACTATGACAATATAGCTCTTTTTCATGACTTTGTCAAGAGCTGTTTATTGTGCCTGCACCAAAAGGAGCCTTGAACTTTTTGTTGCAGGCAACGGATATAAATTATCTTATATCAATGAAACCCAAAAGCCTCGAATACAGCATTATCCTTGCCGGAGGCAAAGGAACCCGAATGGGTTCCGCCGACCTGCATAAGGTTTGTTTCGAAATAGACGGAAAACCATCCATAGTCCGCGCAATGGATTCTTATAATAACTGCGGTATAAAAAAACAGAAAGCATCTCTATGATAAAAACGGTTATGACTATATGCTTATGCTTATCTGCCGGGTTTCCGGTTTTGTCTTCGGAAAGACGACACAGGGGCAGCCGAAAGGATATTCGAAGTGTAAAGAAAAATCCCTCAGGAGAAATACCGGTCCGGCTCGATATTCACCTTGCCGGCGGTATGGCAATCAACAGTTTATTCGGAGAAAACCTGCTTTTTAAAACATTTTCGAAAAGCACCGTAATTGATATCGACGGTAAAGCCCTTCTCAGGAAATCCGATGTAAAACACCGCATCCCCAAAAAGTACCGGGGCTTTGCCGGCGACGAGATTTATATCGGACATATGCTTGTACCCAACACATTTGTTTTCTCATCCAACGAGGAACACGGCGCTTCAGAATTTTATATCGATTGGAACATAATCGGCCTTAAACTTTTTAATGCCCCGAAAAAAATGACCCGATCGTCAAAAGCGTTTTTTAGTTCCGGCTTCGGACTCATTGCCGGCTATCATATGTTCAAATTCCGGGATAAGTACTATCACAGCCCGCGCCCCGGCCTTGAGGCAAGGGGTGAACTCCATTTTCGCCCGCTTCCTTTTATGTCCTTTAAGGCTTTCGCCTTTCAAAAAGCCTATATTCCGGACAACAGAGATATCGGAGGAAAAAGAGAGAACATCATGCCAAATTATTCAGGGATAGGCGCCGGTATAGTAATCCATAAATACATGCGGAGGAGGATATAATTTCCGAAACAGAATTCTCAAACCTTTTTGATGCCGCCGGAATCAAAATAAAATCTTACCGGAAAACGGATGAAGTCCAGGGCAGCCCCGAACGTATAATAGAAAGATACATGTGCCTTTCAGAGTCGGGCGGCAACTTTCTTCTTGAAAAAATACGACCCGAAGAAGCTGAATATAAAGAAGACACCGCGCGGATAATGTCGTCTCTAAAGAACATGGGGCTTGACAGGATTCACCCCTACTGTGAATTCGGCGAAAAAGACCATGTATTTAAAACTTCAGAAGGCTTTTTTCAGATAAGGCCTTTCGCGGAAGGCAGTCCGCCGGAAAGACCGGCTTTCATTCATGATTTGGAAAAAGCCCGGAATTCCTCCGCGTTTCTTAACGAACTGTACGCATTAAAAAATGCCCCGGAAGCAGCCGCCAAAAGAGTATTTATTTTCAGCGCCTTTCTGAAAGGTTTCCGGGAAAAGCTTCAGACAAATTCTCCTGAGCTTCTAAGCGAAACAAAAACAGAACTTGATTTTGTTCTGAAAATAATTCCTGATGCCGAAAAAGCCTCTCCCGCGGTTTTTTGTCACGGAGATTTTCATCCCCTGAATATAGTATGGAAAGGCGATGAAATTTCCTCAGTCATAGACTGGGAGTTCTGCGGATATAAGCATCCGCTTTTCGATGCTGCGCATTTTATCGGATGCTGCGGATTTGAAAACCCTGAATTTCTTTTTTCTCCGTTCGTAAAGAGTTTTTCTGCCAATCTGGCTTTTCCGCAGGATATGAAAGCAAAAATTCCGGAAATAATACTCGCCGGACGCTTTCTCTGGCTTAGCTACTGGCTCGCTCTCAGAGATGAAGATCTCATTTCTCTTGAAAAGGAGTATATCTCCCTGCTTTTTAAAAACATTGAAATGTATAGGGATTCTTTACGATAAAATCTACAGTTTCCGGGTCCCCTCGAAGGTTTTGCTGAACGCCCGTGGGGTAAGACCCGTATGGGCCCTGAAAACACGGCAAAAATAATTGGCGTCGCCAAGCCCTGTTTGCTTTGCAATCATAGAAAGATTCATATCGCCCCGCCGCAGAAGCTCCTTTGCCCGTTCGAGCCTGAGATTCTTCAAATACCTTCCCGGACTCACACCCGCCGCCTTCGTAAAAAGCCGGCTGAAATGCTCCCGCGAAAGGTTAAATTTCCGGCTTATCTGAGAAATGTCTATGTTCCGGTCAAGATTGTCCGACATATAGCCGGCCGCATCGTAGAAACTGAAACCGCCTATTCCGCTGCGAAGGTCTTTATAAAGCTGTAGAAATAAATTGTTACAAAAATTGGAACACCGGTAAATATCCTTGAATCCGCCTTTTGACATCTTTTCCACTATATCATTAAGCATCATCCATGAATATGATGAAGCGGGAATGCCCACCACAGGTCCGAACAGTGTAATAAGTTTCTCAAAAAGTATTTTCCCGGAAGGACCATTAAAATTAATCCAGCTGAAACTCCAGGGCTTACCTTCATCTTTATAGTAATATTTAAAATCTGTTTTGAAGTCGATCAGAAACGCGGTGTGGCAGGGCACGCTCCATACTTTTCCGGCACTTTCAAAAAATCCGCGGCCTCCGGTAGTGAACTGAATAATATAGCGGTCTTGACCCGGGCCATGGCTTTTATTATCCCAGAAATACTTTTCTGTGCTTACTCTTTCTACACCGGCAAAGGACGGACGCGTAAAAACCGGGTCGCTTTCCGGAAACCGGGACAAAGAATAGTTCTTCGCAAAATCCATATCACAAATATACTATAAATACTCACATATTACATATTGTAATTCTTAATTAAAGACATTAAATTATAATCAGACATTTCATTTATCCTATAAAAAAGGAGACCCCATGAAAAAGATCACTCTTCTCGGTGCCGGCAGCGGTTTTACTCAACCCCTTTTCACCGATATATTAAATATAAAGGGGCTGGACCGCGGCATCATCGGCCTGGTTGACATTGACGAAAAGCGCCTCTCGGTAAATGTAAAACTCATGCACCGACTACTCAAAAAGATGGGCAAAACAAAATGGAAAATTGAAGCTTCTACAGACAGAAAAAAGATTCTGCCCAAAACAAACTATTTGATAAACACTATTGAAGTCTCCGGAACGGCATGTGTAAAAAAAGATTATGAAATCCCCCTGAAGTACGGTATAAATCAGTGCATAGGCGACACGGTAGGCCCGGGAGGCGTCATGAAAGCCCTCCGGACGCTGCCCGCCTGGCTGGATATTATTAAGGACGCCGAAAAACTTTGTCCGGACGCTCTTCTTATGAATTACACCAACCCGATGTCTATCATGAGTCTTGCAACGCTCCGCTCAACCGGCATGCCCTATATTGGATTATGCCACAGTGTTCAGGGAACCGCTGAGTTGATAACCGAACTGGTTGGAATCCCGTTTGACGAACTCGATTATGAGTGCGGGGGAGTCAATCACATAGCATGGTACACAAAACTCCAATGGAAAAACCGCGACCTCTACCCTGCTATTCTCGAAGCGATGAAAGACCCTGAAAAATTTAAGCGCGACCCTGTCCGCCTCGAAATGGTAAAACAATTCGGATATTATGTAACAGAGTCTTCCGGCCATTTTTCCGAGTATGTTCCCTATTTCAGAAAACGGAAAGACCTTATAAACAAACACTGCGGAAAGGAGTACCACGGCGCATCAGGCTTTTATTCAAAAAACTGGCCCTCCTGGAGAAAAAAAACCGACAAAGAGCGCCGGGCTATGGCGGCCGGAAAAAAAGAAATCCCCACAAAGCGTTCCTATGAATACGCGGCTGATATAATTGAAGCTCATGCGCTGAATATACCTAAAACGGTCTATGCCTCTGTTCTGAATAAAGGGCTGATAACAAACCTGCCGCAGAAAGGTGTTGTCGAAGTAAAGACTCTTATTGACCGCAACGGATATTCTCCGACCTATTTTGGAGAACTTCCTGAACATACGGCCTCAATCTGCAGGGCAAATATGGCTGTATATGAACTCTGCGCGCAGGGTATACTCGACCGGGACCGCGAAGCAGTCATACATGCCATGATGGTTGATCCGTTAAGCGCGGCAGTATGCTCACCGGGAGAGATCCGGGAAATGGCGGAAAAGCTTTTGGCGGCAGAAAAACGGTATATTCCGAAATGGGCATCAAAAAAACCGGTCAAAACAGGAAAAAGAATCAAACTGCCGCTTCAGAAAGGTCCGGCAGGGCTGAAGGGCTCGGCCATGGCAAAACGGAACGAAAACAATTAGCATTAAAAAAAACCTTTCCCTGTTTTTAGAAACAGGGAAAGGTCCTGCGGGGCTGTAAAAGGGCTTTTCTCTTACTTCATCAGCATCATCCTTGCCGTTCTTATTCCCGACCCGGTTTTCAGTCTGCAGACGAAAATTCCGCTGGGAAGCGAAGCGCCGCTGAACATGACGCTATGCTCGCCTTTTTTAAGATAACGGTCCATCACTGTTGCCACAAGCCTTCCTGAAAGGTCATATATCTCCAGAAGGACAAAACCGTCTTTTTTAGTATTGAAAGCTATGCGGGTTACCGGATTAAAGGGGTTCGGGCTTACGGCCAAATACGGCGCGGCAGATATACCGGGGGATTCTTTCTCTATGCTGCTCGTCGCGGTATCCGTTTCAAGGACAAAAATCTCATCATCAGTAAGCATCGGCACACCGGAATCGCTCAGAGCTTCCTGCAATTCCGCGCTTACAGAATCTTCTTCAAGAGCTAATAGAGAATAATCCTCCGTAACGATTCCATAGACAGGGCCCAATCCGCCATAATTGAATATTTCACTGAAGGCCAGGTCCGAACCAGCCCACATTTTAACCAGTCCGGTGTCGTTGGAAGTCCTGTAAACATCCGGACTCTGGGTATAGGAGGCTATTTCTTCACCGTAAACGTCCAAAGCCTTCCATTCAATATCCGTATCCCACCTTGAGATGCTGTGGCCGAGAAAGCTGAATTTAGGAGGAATTGGACGGCCGCCGCTCGATTCCATGACCAGGTTATAATTGTAAGATTTTGAAGCATTGGAAACTTTTACATTAAAATTTGCCTTGCGGAAAGCAGGCACCAAAAATCTTCCTGATTTGTAGGAAGAATCAAGAACAGGATAAGTTTTCTGAATTTCAAAAAGAGGTACACCGGGCCAGTAACCGGAACCCTCCCGGGTATTAAAATATGACGATATACTGACTCCGTTTATTTCAGGGTCTTCAAAATGGCTGAAATCATTTTCAATCGTCTCAGATGTAAATTTAGGCCCGACAGTAAGAATTACAATATGTTTAAGTATTTTCTCATCCTCGGAAAGAAGAGAAAATGTCCTCTCAATACTGATTTTAAATTCTGCCGCCCGCTCTTCACGGTATTTTTTATGGTTGGACGATCCCGGCGGATTTTCAAATTCATTGCCGGCTATATTGCTCAGCAGATACCCTTCATCTATATTTGATAAAAACCGGACCATATCGTCAAACTTCCTCTCGCCCGGTTTTGTCGGGGCAAACTCGGTATAATTAGTGTCACCCTTATCAAGCAGCATGCCCACATCGGCACCCGCGGCGGTAAGATCATAAACAGATGTCTTTATTTCTGAGGCCTGGGTAATCGCCTTTTGCCCGAGACCGGGCACACTCAGATAATATTTTGACACCGAATAGTCGGCGAAAATATTGGACGGCAGATAATAAGTAAAAAAGCTTCCGCCCGCCCGGAGCCTGACTCTGTCTATTTCTTCTCCTCCGTCTCCCGATCCGAGCTCCAGGAGGAAATTTTCGGGCATCAGACTTTCTTCAATATTAAAAATATGGGCCAGGCTGCTTATCTGGTTTTCGACTGTACCGTTGGAAAAATTCTGGGGACAATGTACCGAATTCTTATTTTGCGGTACTGGCCGCGGGAAAAGGGATAAATCATTAGATTATATGTATCCCCGGATAATTTTTCAATTATCATGGGGTCTCTCGGCCTCGGCGGGGGAGCGGGCTGACGGTCAACAACGTCCTCATATTCCATTGTCGCCGTCTCCTTTGATTTAAGTTTTGCCTGAAGGATCGTGTTTCCGTTCCATAAAAGCGCTCCGGAAATAACGCTGTTCTCAGGCAGAATGAAATTTCCATGTATTTCAAGAGGAAGCGACGGGTCCGGAACTTGTGCGTTCGGAGTATGGGCTTTTAAGGAAATTTCAGCCTCAATGTCAAGATATGAAGGGTGGACTTTTACTCTCATAATCTCGTTTTTTACGGCGACATCACCGGTCCAGGAGTTTCCGTTTACAGTTCTCGCATTTAATCCATAAGAAGTAAAGTTCAAAACAAAAAGAAACCCCGACACAAATAACGCTTTTTTCATATTCATAAATAGCCACCTGAAAAAAAACAAAATAAAAACTTAGCTTTAATATAATAAGACCTGTATGCCGTTACAAGCAATAATAAGAAATGTATTCCAATACTAATAGTTTGTCAATAGTATTTGCTTTTCTGCGGTTTTAATTTGATAGGTCCTGAATAATTAAATATATTTAAACATATGAGTAATAAACCCAATGTTGTCTTTATTTTCGCCGATCAGTGGCGCGGCGACTGCCTCAGCCACCTCGGCCACCCTGTTGTCCACACGCCTTATCTTGACCGGCATTTGCGCCGAAGGGACGGTATTCACTAACGCATATTCGGCTACACCTTCTCGCGTTCCGGCAAGGACCGGACTTTTTACCGGTTTGAAACAAGGAAACCATGGAAGGGTCGGATACCTCCATTTTGCCCGCACCAAAAACCGTGATAATCTCGACGCAATCGACGACTACCTGCCCTGGCTCCGAAAACAAGAAATGCTGGGCGACCATAATCTTTTCAGAAAAAACCTTCCCTATGAAGGCTCCGCGAACGTTCCTCTCATAATCAAGGGCCCGAAAGACAGCGGGATAAAGCGCGGTGCGCTCTGCGACAATCCGGTTGAGCTTCGTGATATTATGCCGACCATGCTTGAACTCGCGGGTCAGGAAATACCGGATTCAATTGACGGTATCTCCGCGGCCGGACTCGCGAAAGGCGAGAAAACCGATTGGCGCGAATACATCCACGGCGAACATATAGTCCGGCATCATTCCATTCAGTTTCTAACCGATGGAAAAGAAAAATATATCTGGTTTACGGAAAACGGACATGAACAGCTTTTTAACCTTGAAAATGATCCGCAGGAGAAAACAGACCTGGCTTCTGTCCCGAACGGGGAAAAAAGGTTAAAGATCTGGAGAGACAGACTGATTAAGGAACTTTCCGGACGGGAGGAAGGTTATTCCGACGGCGAGAAACTCATTCCCGCAAAAAAGGGCAATGCGGTACTCAGTCATTACCTTAAAAAATCCGGCCTGGAAAAATAAGTACCCGGGGAAGATATACCCTGGAAACCATATAGACCGGATCGGAAAAGTCATTTACCGTAAAAATTAATTCCGGCAATCCTCATCAGCTTTTTCTGGATTTCCCAGCTCTTTTTGAAACGTGAAAAATCTTTTCTTTCCTGCTTGCACCAACCGTTTTCGGCCATAGCCAACAGCCTCGGAAAAGCCATGTACTCGAAATGAGATTCGCTGTCTATATATTCGGTCCAGATGTTCGCCTGAACTCCGAGAATAAATTCCTTTTCACTTTCACTGAGCCCATCCGGAAAAGGACAATATGAATAGGTTTGTTCAAGAGTAACCGGGCCGTTTATGGAAAGAGGCTCATCTTCCTGCTTTTCCTGGAATTTATCAAGATAGTTAAACTCTTTATTCGCCATAACCGCCCGCCTTTTGCTTTTTGCCGATGCCGCTCCGCCTTCGTCGCCCCGCCACGAAAAAGTAATGATGTCTTTTTCAAAACCAGCCTCTATTACTTCGTCCCAGGCCATGACCTCTTTGCCGTTCTCTTTCAGAAAATCGAAAATCTCCGATATAAAATGAGACTGCAGCTGTTTTTCATCCGCAAGACCGAGCTCCTTTTTATATTCCTGTATGCGGGGACTGTTAATCCATCTGTCCTTTATAGCTTCGTCACCTCCTATGTGAATATATTGAGAAGGAAAAAGCTCCATGAACTCAGCCAGAATGTCTTTCGCAAAATTTATGGTGTCCGGAAAAGGATTAAGTATATCTTTGCTGATTCCCCACTTTTGCCGGACTTCGGTTTTCTCACCCGTACAGCCGTATTCCGGAAAAACGGAGAGGACTGCCTGAGAGTGCCCGGGAAGATCATATTCGGGAACAATTGTGATTCCTCTTGATGACGCATATTTGACAATCTCCTTTATTTCGTCCCGGGAATAATAACCGCCGTACTCCTCGTTATCATACTGAAGCGGTTCCTCATCAACATGGCCGACGAGGGTTCTTTTACGTATAGAGGCCTTTTCATGAAGGGCCGGATATTTTTTCATCTCGACCCGCCAGCCCTGGTCATCGGTGAGATGCCACTGCATATAATTGATTTTATAAAGAGAGACGGTGTCTATGAATTTTTTAATCCAGGCGACAGACTGCATATGTCTGGCGCTGTCCATCATAACGCCGCGCCAGGAAAACGAGGGGCGGTCTTCAATATCGGCGCATGGAATCTCCGCTTTTGACGTAAGGGGGTTTATAAACTGCGAAGCCGCCATTATAAAGCTCTTGAGCCCGTAGCGAAGCCCTTCCTCACCTGAAGCCCTGATCAGGGTCTTTTCCGGCCCCATTTCCAGAAAGTAGTGTCCTTTTTCCAAATTTTCATCAATTGAAAATACAAGAGCATTTTCACTTTCTGTAAAAACCGGTATTATTTTCAGATATTTTTTAAAACAAAAGAGAATATCCTCTTTAAGGGAGAGCACCGCCCCGGGAAGAACTATCGAAGTGTTTTTCGAGAGAAAGAAACACCCTTCTTTGTTCTCGGTTTTTAGAGGTTCGGGAATAACTGAAATTTTATTCATGCTTTTCCTTCGACATCTTTCTTCTTATCCCTATCAAAATTTACTATATACTCAGAGACTTCAGCAGTACCGCTTTTAAGGCCCGCCTTGTCTATGTTGTTCTGGTAATTTTTTATACCTTCAGAATCTGAGAAAAAACTGTTCAGGACTTTTGGGATTTTTCTGACTCTTTTCTCATAAACTCCCATTTTATTTTTGGTAACAAACTGCACATTTCCTTTCTCCTGTTCCCATATATAATTATTTATAAGGGGAACTTTTCCCGTGAGAAGAATTTCCATAAAAGTTGAAGCGCCGCACTTTGTAATCACCAGGTCAGAGATACTGATAAGTTCGTGAACAAAGTCTATGAAACCGAATATTTTAAGATTGTCCGCTTTATATTTTTCTTTCAGTTTTGCCGAACGTGCTTTCAATTTCTCATTCCTGCCGCATACAATAGCGATTTCGGAATCAATCCCGGACTTCAGGATCTTTTTAAGAATGGATTTCCCCCGGGGGATGCCGTCGCCTCCCCCGATAATAAGAATTATTCTTCCGTTTTCTGAAAATCCGTGTTTTTTCCTGTAAGCTGAAATCATTTCTCCGGAGGGCCTCACCGAGAACTTACGGTCAACGATAAAAGGAAAGACCTTAACATTATCCTCAGGGACTTTTCTCTTTGCAGAATAACTTTTAAGGTCCTCGGAGAATACGACAAAATTCTGTTTCTTCTGAATAAACCATATGGGATGGGCGCTGTAAGGATCGGTAACTACGGTTATTACCGGAGTCTTCATTTTTTGCTCTTCAAGAATATCAAATACGGGCTTAATAAGAAAGAAATGAAATATCACTATCTTTTTAGGCCCGTTTTCAAGGATGACTTTTTTAAGATAGGGCTTCACTGCCGCTGAAACAATAAGGTTGACAAGTTTCGCTACAGGAGGAATTTTATTGAGAGCATACAGAGATTCAAAAATCCACTTGGCCCTGGACTGAGAAAAACTGTAGCCGTCCTCAATGATTTTTTTTATTAAAGAAGGGGCCTCGGCAAAACCGTCAACAAGGGAAATATCAATCTCTCTGTCAGAGCATTCTTTGATATGACCGGCAACGGCCTTAGCGGGAGCAAGGTGCCCACCCCCGGTTTTAAGATATAAAAACAGATATTTTTCGGACATTTATCCTTTACCTCCTGAGCGGGGAATCAGCCTCTTTCATGGCTCCGGTGCTTAGTACCTCGAGTATTCTGTAGGTGCCGTACTTTCTTCCCTTCAAAAAACCCGACCAGGCGCATTCCGCAAGACGACCCATGCGAACAAGATCGGTAAGCCACTGGTCCGCGTACTTCGGGTCTTCCTGCAACAGCCCGGCCTGGGTCTCAAGAAGCCACTTCTTGTTATATCTCTCCTGAGGCCCGATATCAGGGCTGATTATTACAGGAAGTCCGAGCGCTGAATAAAAAGAAAGTTCGCTCGGTTTTGTCCAGAGTATATCCGTTTCGTGCAGCCTCTCGTTGAACATCCGGAAATATTCTTCACGGTTATCGGAAAAAATAAGCGAAACACCTTTCCCTCCGGGGTCTATGTCTTTTTTTACCGTGAGAAAATAATCATATACTTCCCTTTTTGTACCGGCAGAAAGCAGCAGCCTGATTTTCCCGTTGCGGATCTTGTCTCTGAAGGACTGGGCTATTTCGCTTCCGATTTCTTTTTGAGCGCCGGCCCCGCCAACAGAAAACATTATGGTAATTTGTTCCGGACATGAAGGAATATAATTCTCTTTGCCCAGAAAATGTTCTACATTCCTCTCATGCAGAGGCCTGAAACGTCCTTCGGGATCGAGCCGGCAAAGTCTTTTGCCGAGATCTTTTTTAAGGACACCGAGATCAGGACCTCCGAGCAGTTCTACAGGAAGCGGAAAGCCGGTGATGTAAATTCGGCTGTCGGGAACACCGTATGTGTTAAGCCTTTTTGCCGCCCTCGTGCAAGGAACAAAGTATTCTATCCTGCTTGAATACGGGTCTCCCGCCACCCAGACCCTGTTTAAATCAGAGTCACATATTATACAGTATATTTTAAGAAAGTCTGCGTTTTCCGCGGCTATGGCCGGAGCATAAAAAGAAGTCATAAAAGGCAAAGGTTTTTTTGATGCCTTTTTCAAAACGCCTTCACAAAGGCCTTTGTTTATAAGACGCTTTAAAAATTTTACCTGAAAAGAGCTGTGAGACCGGTTCCTGATCGGATATAAAGGGGGAATATTCAAAAGATAATCGAGAATACCAAAAGCCTTCTTTCCGGCCAGTGGAACATTCTTCAGTCTCGAAAGCAACTCGTATGAAGACCTGACCCTTTTCCAGAGGAGCTTTTCGGATTCCGAAGTCGCCTCATCCGTTTCAAGGGTTATTATACCGCCTTCCGCGTTTTTTAAAAAAGGCCATACAGCCCGCTGATGACCGAGCCCCATGTCCGCCGTTACGACCCATGATTTCACAATATCATCGGCCATCCGCCCCCCTATTTAAAAATGTGATTAATTCCCATCGCCTGCTTTCTCGCGAAAGCCGGGACATTTCGACTTTTCCAGTATGTAAGAATTCTGAATATCCATCCGGAGACTCTTATAAGAAAAACCCGGTCCACCCACCTGTACCTCTCTTCTTTACGAAGCGAAATCCAGAAAAGAGCTTTCAACAGCAGCCTTCTAACTCTGAACGGCGAATAATCTTTCTCTACCCTGAAACCATCCGGATATTTTTCTCTGTATCTTACTACCGCCGCGTCAATTCTTTCCATTATTTCCGGGTTCCATGTTTCAAGAAAATATTCACGGGCCAACGCTATTATAAAAAAAGTGTCATACATAAAGTCAAATCCTGAAGTATCAAGGCCGAGTTCCTCTGCCTCATATCGCATCTTTTTAATATTCTCAAGCTCGGAAAAAGCTTCCTTGATAGACAATTTTCTATCTTCTTCCTTTATCAGCCTTCTGAGGACTTTTCTCATTGTATGGTTAATTATGATTGTGTCCCAGAAAACCCATATAAGCGGCGGAATCCTGAGTCGCCTGAAATAAAATCTCTGTCTTGAATATTCAGGCATATACCAAATCTTTTTAACGGCCCGGTCCGATAATTCCGCCAGCCTGACAATATGCTCCGGATCTTTTCCGGGAAAACGCTTTTTCGAATATTCCCTGAGTGAGTCTTCCGAATCAAGGCCGTCACGGAATATCTTAATCGAAGTGAAAGTATTAATTTCGTTCCATAAAGAAGAGTTTTGAAGAAAAGTCAACCGGTTAAAATGAGACCATCCTCCTGTCTGACACCACACCGACATCCCGCGGATTTCTTTGCAGTCTTTTAATTTTTCGCGATAATTACAATAATCATACCCGGTATAGCTGAAGAATTCCCCGAATCCCTCGTATTCACGTCTGCTTTGGAGTTCTATGATCTTTCCGCAGCCTGTTTCGAAAAAAGTGGGGTTAAGTTCCAGATACCTGAAAAAGTCCGTTTCTCCAAATTTAATTGATATTATAAAATTCGAGCTTTTGAAACCTGAAAAACATCTGCGGAATGTTTTTTTATTCCAGATCAGGTCTCCTATCGGATATGCACCTACAGTCCATGTTCTGAAAATCAGAAGCTTGTTATATTTTTCAAAAAGCGGTATCATGAACCGGAGGTATTTCCTGACTTTCTTGTGGTCCTTTATTATAAGCCGGCTTTTAAAGTCATCCTGAACATCTACGCCGTCAGACTCACCTATTCGGACAATAAAACCCGCTACTTCAGGAAAATCCTCAAAGATCTGTGCGAAACCCATAAGAAGCACTTTTAATATTTTTGAGTCTTTTCCACCGGTAAAATTTTCAATATAATAATTAAAGAACATTATGTCTGTTGTAAGAAAAACTTTCAGTCCGTATTCGGCCGCCGTCGTGAATATTTTTTTAAAAAATTTCCGTCTGTAATTAATCAGGACCCTTAGAGACTCAGGGTAAAAAAAATAATTCGCAAGGTGGGCAAGATCATCAAGAATTACGGAATTATAGCCCATTTCAGAAACCTTTAAGGCAAAAGACTCAAAGTCTTTCAGGATCTGTCTGGCTTTTTCATTTTCGGGAAGACCGTTTTTCTCGAACTCCGGGAAGGAAATCTTTGACCAATTGAATTTTTTGTCCTCCCCTGCCATTGAATAAAAAGGACCGATTCCATCGATAATATACAGGTCGGAATTCGAAGAATTAATTTCAGGCATTTATCATGTCAGGGATAACTTCTTGCTGTTTAAGTTTACCGGTTTCTTCTTTTACCCGGGAATAACCGGAAACGTTTTTTTTATTATTATAATTTGTTAGACCGGTCCTGGCAAGTATTTCAGGAAAAATCTTTTCTTTTTCGAAACCCTCCGCTCTTTTAAGGGCCAGATCACCCATATGCCTTAAACCTTCGGCATCTCTCAAGAGACCTGCT
Source organism: uncultured Fibrobacterota bacterium (assembly GCA_964401455.1). GTDB lineage: Bacteria > Fibrobacterota > OXYB2-FULL-49-7 > CAYNYI01 > CAYNYI01 > CAYNYI01. The sequence goes on along the minus strand of CAYNYI010000026.1, from coordinate 2,797 downwards.
GAACCGTTTTTTAATTCTTCGGCATTTCCGGCCAGAAAACCGCAGCCGGAAGATCCTATTATATCTCTCGGTCCTTTGGTATTATATGCGCAAACGGGAAGGCCGCAGCTGAGGGCCTCCAGAACGACCCTGCCAAAAGTGTCGAAAGTGGACGGCAGAACAAAAAGATCGGCGGCAGAATACATTTCGGGAAGTTTTTCCTGTGGAATCCAGTCAATAAAAATACCCTCGGGGAAGGCTTTTTTAAGTTCAGATAAAGCCGGCCCTTTTCCAATAATCACGCATTTAACCTTGCCGGATTTTTCGGCGGCTCTACGGCATATTCCCGGTAATTCAAACACGCCTTTTTCATGTGAAATCCTGCCGGTATAAAGAATAACTTGCTCTTCCTCAGAAACTCCGGGAAAAACTTTTTTGGAAACATTTTCTCTTTTATAAAAAAGGGCCCTGTTTACCCAGTGTTTTGTAACATGAATTTTTTCACCGGGAAACTTCATGGTATGCCCGCTCAAAAAGTCACGGTTTTCAGAGTTAAGAACAAAAAGGCCATCGAAAGAATTATAGAAAATCCTCATCATTCTTTTCAGTCTGCTAAGATCGTCATCATTGAACTTCATTGTTTTTTCGGCAAATTCCATCCAGTCGGTATGAACGAAAAACCATGCGGGAACATTAAAAGCGTGCTTCAGGTACTGTGCAACGGCCCCCATGAATAATTCGGTCGAGCATATGATCCTGTCATATCCTTTATTATAGAAAAACTCCTGTATTTTCGGTATATTCGGGACCCTGAAGACCTGGTTCTTATATACCGGCAGGGTGAATTCAGCGACAGGTTTGAATACTTTCAGATGCGGCTCTTCCGGACAATCATTCGAACAGACCAGAAAATCCAGGGGATAATCTTTTTCCTGTACTTCCTTCAAAATATTTCGGAGGCTCATTGATACTCCGTTATGGTCACCGAATGTATCGGTAAGCCATAACACCCTTTCCGGCTGCTGGTATTTTCCCAGTTTTCCGGAAAATTCATTCAGATATAATCTTTTATTATACATCACGTTCGCTGTCGCGAAAAATACGGAATTAATAAGCCCCGCGGCAAGAACAGGGAAGGAAAGTCCGTCCAGAATCCTGCCGGCATCAACGGATGAGACAGAGCTGTCATTATTTTCTTCTCCTGCTTTTTCTTTTTCTCTTCCGAATTTTCTGAGATAAGACGGGAGCTCAATTTTACGAAAAATTTCCATAAAATCTTCGCCGCTCGGATTGGAATTCATTACCGCAGAGGCTTTTTTAGATATTCTTTCTTTGGCCAGCTCCACAAGATGTTCAAATATTTTATCAACCGATTTTATCAGCTGCTCCGGCAGATCTTTCGGATCTTTTCTTCGAACCGAAGAGATATTGCTGATTTCTTTAAGAAGAGGTCTGGTTGATTTACCAACCATAAGCCGGTCGATAAGATTGGTTTTTTTGCCGTGCATAGAAAGGTGAAATAAACGCAAAAATTTACTTGTATATTTATGTCGGCGGAGTTCATGAACTGCGTTTACGATAGCGAAAGAGAGGACTTTGTCCTGCTCACTTCCTTTGTGGAGCATGATTCTTAAAAGACCGGGATCTTTAAGGTTCAAGACACATTGACAAAAATAATCGAGAAGGGCGATATTCAGGTTTTCATTCTGGGTATAGTTTCCGAAAGGAATCGTTTCTCCGTTTCTGAGGGCCTCGAGAAGCGCTTCGGAACTTGATTTTTCCTTTTTAATTCTGTCGAGTCCGGACATACTGAGATAGGTACCTGTCAGCCCGGCGAAAATTCCCATGTGGTCGTCCGACCCGCCGCATGCTGTTTTTCTATATGGGTTCCTGCAGTATCTGCCGGGATCTATTCCGGTCCGGGCAGCGGTTTCGTTAATACTCTCCTCATCCATGCTTTCCAGCCATTTCGCAACAAGAAGGTTCTGCCATGTATCACGCTGCCCGTTTATTACTTCAAATCTCTCAAACATCAATCCAAGTTTGTCCATCATCTCCAGTCCGGGTATCTTACCCCTGTTCTTAAAATAAAGAGGATGAGCTAAAACTGTCGGAAGATTCTGATCGGAAGTATATTCGGCAAATTCATAAATGTCCTGTCTTTTTACATTCAGAACACTTTCCTGTTCCGGTGTAAATCCGTATGTAAGAACATGAAGACACGTCTTGTATTCCGGCATATTACAGTCAAATTCAGCCGCTGTCAGTATATCATGCCCCTTGTCCTGCAGCTCATAACATGTCCTTGCATTGTTATGATTGGTGACCGTGAGGGCTGTAATGTCATGGTCTTTAAGCGTTTTTATAAGGAGATCTGTAGGGAGCCAGGTTTCGGGCGCGTTAAGGATACGGCCTATTCTTTCTTCGGGCCTGTCGGAATTGTGGTCATGGCAATGTAGATCAACCTTCAGGACATCAGATGAAGGAACCCGGCTTTCTCTGGCTTTTATATAACCTTTGAATTCTTTTCTGATATAGTCTCTGAAAACGGTACTGTTTTTCACAGAATTTCCTTTTTTTAAAACATTTCAGACGGAGTTCCCTATAAATACAAATGTATAGTTCTTATATTACATTTATATTAAGGCTGTGTTGCGGGAAGCAAAAGGCGATTAATTGGAAAAACGGAGTCTGCCTGATAATTCAGGGAACTATTTTGAAGGCGGCCCGGGTACCGTAATATCCTGATATTCCTGTTTTGAATGATAAAGCAACCTTTTTTCTGTAAATTCCGAAATGCTCATTAATCCTTCCTCAA
>CAYNYI010000025.1:0-30368 GCA_964401455.1 uncultured Fibrobacterota bacterium | reverse complement strand
AAGGGTTTGGCTGTTCGCCAATTAAAGTGGTACGTGAGCTGGGTTCAGAACGTCGTGAGACAGTTTGGTCCATATCCGTTGCGGGCGTTTGATATTTGAGGAGACCTGTCCCTAGTACGAGAGGACCGGGACGGACGGACCAATGGTGTATCTGTTGTCTCGCCAGAGGCATTGCAGAGTAGCTATGTTCGGCATGGATAAACGCTGAAGGCATATAAGCGTGAAGCCAACTCCAAGATTAGATATCACGGGGCTTTAAGCTCCCTGAAGACCCCTTCGAGATTAGGAGGTTGATAGGTCACAGATGTAAGCACAGCGATGTGTTCAGTCGAGTGATACTAATAGGTCGTGCGGCTTGATCATTATTATTATCAACAGATAATTTTATCATCGATCTACGTCACATTATTAGGTTGTTGAGTTTTGATAGAATTGATCTCGGAATTTATAATTTTCCGGTGGTAACAGCGGCGGGGAAACACCCGTTCCCATTCCGAACACGGCAGTTAAGCCCTCCTGCGCCGATGGTACTTTCCTGGCAACGGGATGGGAGAGTAGGTCATTGCCGGTTTTAAAAGTACCCCTTCGGATTTATCCGGAGGGGTATTTTTTTTATCTGTAAGGCTAATGTATTACCGTTGTAAAGTCTGTTTTGCATTTTTACTTTGATCAAGACAAAAGTATTTAATGCGGTTGTTCGCTAATGATTTGGCCTTTAAGCGGAAGATTTAAAAGAGCATTTACTCAGGTATTGTTTTATGCCTGGTCTTCCGACAGAAAATTAAGAGATTCTGTTATTCTCTCTTCAGCTCTAATTATTTTTCTTATCTATTCATTACTCCAGAACATTTTTCTAGTTCTTGATTATTTAATATTCCCTTTTTTTAATAAGATAGAGATTAATAAACCGGTTTTTATAGTAGGAATGCCAAGAAGCGGTACTACTCTATTACACCGCACACTTGCGGCGGATCGCAAAAACTTTACTACTTTTACCCTGTGGGAAATTCTATTTGCTCCATCCATTTTGCAAAAAAAGATGTTTATTTCTATTAATAAAATCGATAAATTGGCAGGAGGAAAATTAAAAAAGGTTTTTCTTAAGATATCAGGACATTTTCTTGCTGTATTAGGAAATTCACATAAAACTCAAGTAGTAGATCCGGAAGAAGATTTTATGCTCCTGATTCCTATTGCCGCCAGTTTTATGCTTGTTAATATATTTCCGGTTCAGATTATAAAGGAACTAAACTGTTTTGATGAAATGGTCCCGGAAAAAGAAAAAACCGCGATTATGGAGCATTATAAAGCGCTTATTCAGAGGCATATGTTTGTTTTTGGAAAAGGCAGACGTTACCTTTCAAAGAATGCTTCATTTTGCTCATATTTGCCCGAATTGAAAAAACATTTTAGTGATGGCGGTTTTATCCTTACAATAAGAGAGCCGTTTAGGGCTTTAAGATCATTGCAAAATATCGTTAGAAATGGCGCTATTACTGAGCGCAGTGAACCTGAAATTTTTGGACTTTCTGCTGCGGTTATTTTTGCCTCTGTGAGCAGAATAAAGGAATTCACAAGTTTGTTTAAACCCGCGGGAGTTTGCAGGCTATACAGTATGGAAAGAATCAAAAACAGTCTTTATGATACTGTGATAGATATTTACAGATTTGTCAATATTTCTATGGGAGATGCTTTTTCTGAAAAACTTTTTCTAATGGATGAAAATGCCAGAAAATTTAAAAGCCGCCATAAATATAATTGAGACTGAAAAGGGAGCAAAATATGTCGGAGGCACTTCTTAAAAAACAAAGACTTGGCTGCTCAGTATCCGGAATTTTCGGAGAGAGACAGACTGTGAAGAAAATTCCGCTAAGGATTGTGCTAGTGTCTGATGCCGGAAATCAGAGAAACGGTGTTGGTACATATTATCGTGATTTAGCCGAACACCTTGCTGATAGAGTTGAAAAGGTGAAAATGCTTTGTCCGTCAGAAGACGGTGACAATCAATACGGAGGTTTCTCTTTTCCGCTTCCCGGAGATAAAACTCAGAGATTTCAGATTCCTGACTATTTTAAAATTTCAAGGGAAATAAAAAACTTTGATCCTCATATTGTAATTATTTCAACTCCGGGACCATTTGGATTATACGGTTTCGTTGCCGCAAAAAGGCATAAATCCGCAATTTGTATAGGATATCATACAAGTTTTGAAAGCCTGATGAGTCTTTACTGGAAGAATATTATTGGTGCTGCTGCGAATGGCTTTATGAAAATCTTAAACCGGAGATTATTCCGATGGGGTAACGTCGTTGTGGCTAATAACAGGAATATGGTCGATTATGCAGCAAGAGACGGGGCCAGACGAGTTTGCCTTATGGGCACATCAATATCGAGAGATTTTCTTGAAAATCCTCCTGATAAATCTCCTGAAAGAATAAATCGTGTTGTTTTCGCCGGAAGACTTGCACCTGAGAAAAATATTCCGGAGATACTTGAAGCTGCAAGAAAGCTGCCTCATATTGATTTTCTTATTGCCGGTACCGGGCCGCTTAAATACTTCGTCCGGGAGGCCGAACGGGAACTGAAAAATGTTTACTATGCCGGATGGCTTTCGCGGAAAGGACTTAGAGAACTGGTTGACAGCTGCGATATGCTTGTCCTTCCCTCGAAAGTTGAGTCATTTGGTACTACCGCGCTTGAGGCAATGGCAAGAAAGAAATTGGTCCTCGTTTCGGATTCATGCGGAATTGCAAGCTGGCCGGAGCTTTCACGCGGTTTATTCAGAATGGGAAATAAAGAGAAACTTTCTGAGAGTCTTAAAAGGCTGGAAAAGCTTACTACAGATGTTCTGAAAGTGAAGTCGGAGACCGCCAGAAACGCGGCACTATCACTTAACAGGGAGACCCTTGAAGAATGGGTTTCGCTATTCAGAGATATGGCCGTGTCAGATAAAAAATGAGGGTTATTTTAAGTATTCATGATGTTATGCCCGAGACATTTGCAGGAATTTCCCGTGTGGCTGATTATTTCCTTTCTGAAGGCGCAGACAAAATATGCTTTCTTGTTGTGCCCCATCCGAATTGGAAAGAATCTGATCTGTTGCGACTTAGAGAATACCAAATTAATGGGATAAGCTTTGCGGGGCACGGTTTTTTGCACCACTGCGGAACTCCTAGAACCGTTTACCATAAAATACACAGCGTTCTTATATCAAGAAATGCGGCTGAGCATCTGGCTTTTCAGAGAGGAGACTTGATAGAAAAGGTGTCAGGATGTGCAAAATGGTTTGAAGAAAATGGCTTTGGAATTCCTGATTTATATGTACCTCCGGCCTGGGCAATGGGTCAGCTTAAAAAGGATGATATGATGAGTCTTCCTTTTCGGTACTATGAATTTCTAAGTGGAGTTTACGATTCTGATACTGACCGTTTTTTTAGTCTTCCATTGGCAGGATTTGAGGCGGATACCGAACTCCGGAAATATATTCTCTTTGCTGTGAACGGAATTTTTTCTGCGGTTTCAAAATTAACCGGTAGGCCCCTGAGGGTTGCTGTACATCCTTATGATTTGCAATTTAAGTTGCGTAAGTCTGTTCAAAATATGGTGGGAAGCGCAGACGAATTTCTTAATTATAGCGAAATTCTTTGCCATGCAGAAGCAATCGGAAAAAAAAGATAAAGAATTTTATTTAATGCGCAATCATAGTCGGGAATAATTCAGCCGTCGCCTGCAGTATATTTTTTCAAATCATAAAGCTTATTGATCGCTTCTATGGGGGTGAGGTTACCTACATCAATTTCATTAAGCTTTTTGAGAATTTTACTCTTCTGTTCCCAAAAAATGTCCATTTGCCCTGAATCAGCAGCAGATGAAGGTGACTCATTGTGTCTTCCTATGGCCGGCTTTTGGTCAGGTGTCAGCGCGTCTTCTTCAAGGTTTGATAAAATCTCTTTCGCCCGTTTTACTACGCTGTCCGGGACCCCAGCAAGACGGGCGACCTGGATACCGTAGCTATGGTCGCACGCACCTGCTACAATTTTCCTAAGGAACATTATTCTGTCGTTCCATTCCCTTACCGCGATATTAAAGTTTTTTACTCTTGGGAGAGTGAGTTCAAGTTCCGTCAGCTCATGGTAATGAGTTGCGAAAAGGGTTTTCGCGGCAACATCAGGGTTGTTATGAAGATATTCGACCAAAGACCATGCAATTGAGAGTCCATCGAATGTAGATGTGCCGCGCCCGATTTCGTCAAGAAGAACAAGGCTTCTGCGTCCTGCGTTATTCAGTATATTGGCGAGTTCACTCATTTCGACAAGGAAAGTGCTTTGGCCTCGTGATAGCCTGTCAGCCGCTCCGACTCTGGTGAAAATCCGGTCCACAACTCCTATTTCCGCCTTTTTTGCCGGGACGAAGCTGCCGATTTGTGCCATGAGGACAATAAGTCCGGCCTGTCTTATGAAGGTGGATTTACCTGCCATATTCGGACCTGTTATAAGATGTATCTGAGAATCAGAATTGCTGATTAGAAGGTCGTTGGGGATGAACTCTTCTGAGGGATGGAGTTTCTCAACTACAGGATGCCGGCCTTCGTTTATACTTATTGAGTCGCTGTCATTTATTTTTGGACGGCAATAACCGTTTAAAAAGGCGTTTTCCGCGAAACAGGCATATACATCAAGTTCGGAAAGGAACGCTGAAGCCCTGAAGAGTCTCTCCAGCCATTTTTTAACGGTTTCTCTTATTTCACAGAAAATGCTGTATTCAAGTTTTTTCAGTTTTTCTTCAGCTCCCAGAACTTTGTCTTCCCATTCTTTAAGTTCCGGGGTTATGAAGCGTTCCGCGTTTACCAGGGTTTGTTTCCGGATATAGGATTCCGGGACAGATGACTTATGCGTATTTGGAATTTCAATGTAATATCCGAAAACCTTATTATATTTTACTTTAAGCGAAGGTATTCCGGTCCTCTTTTTTTCATCCTGCTGCAGTGAATTTATCCATGACTTTCCTTCCTTTGAATATTTTCTTATTTCATCCGCTTCTTCCGAGTAGCCTTGTTTTAACAGACCGCCTTCCTTAACAGAAAGGGGAGGAGAATCTGCAATCGATTTATCGAGAAGTATATGAAGTTCGGAAAATTCGGTAAGAATATTTGAACCTGAAGACAAATCCTGATTATCCAGTTTTCTGCATTCTACGCTTATTTGGGGGAAGAGTGCCAGTGATTCTTTAAGGTTCAGCAGGTCTCTGCAGTTTACCCGGTCATATCCGGTTCTTGCGGCGATTCTCTCAATATCACCCGCCGATTTTAAAGCGTTCCTTATATTTTCTCTGATTACTGTTTCTTTATGAAGACTTGTTACACAGGAAAGACGGCGGTTTATTTGCCCGGTGTTTTTTAAAGGATGGCATATGAATTTTTTTAGAAGTCTGCCTCCCATGGCAGTAACAGTATTGTCGATAACGGCAAGGAGAGTGCTGTCTTTATCCTGTCTGAAAATAGGCTCAATAAGTTCAAGGTTGCGCAGGGTATAAGAGTCCAGTGCCATATAATCAGACGTGTCATGTTTTCTTAGAGAGTTGATATGACTCAGGTCGTTCATTTTGTTGTATTTCAGGTATGCTATGGCTGCTCCAGCCGCTCTAACGGAAAGCTCGGTCCCAAGCAGACCGAAACCCTCCAGATTTGCGGTCCCGAAATGACTGGTTAGTTCGTTATAAGGATTGTTTCCGGAGAAATGGAAGGTATCGAAAGGCATAACTTTGAGATTAAGCCTGTCGTTAATTTCGTTTGTGGCCGGGGAATTGCAAGTTTCTTCCGGGGCTATAATTTCCGCAGGATTTATACGGGAGAGTTCGTCAATCAGGTTTTTTTCGGGAATTTCGGTTACTATGAACTCTCCGGTAGAAATATCGGCCGCGGCAACCGCGGCCATTTTATCTTCGATGATTACAGCGCATAAATAATTATTTGATTTATCATCAAGGTATTGTCTGTCGGTCGCGGTTCCGGCTGTTATTATCTCAATAATATCTCTTTTTACGAGTCCTTTTGCTTTTGCCGGATCTTCCGTTTGTTCGCAGATACCTATCTTATGTCCCGCTTTAAGAAGCAGAGGAATATAACGGTCAACAGCATGGTGGGGGAAGCCGCAAAGAGGGGTTTTGTCCTTTCCTCCGTGGTTCCTGGCTGTAAGGGTCAGACCAAGGATGGAAGATGCGGTAACGGCATCATCTCCGAACATTTCATAAAAATCTCCCATCCTGAAAAAAAGGATACACCCCGGATACCTGGCCTTGATATCAAAAAATTGTTTCATCATAGGTGTTGTTTTAGATGGCATTTTTTCTCCGCGTATCCTGTTTAAGGCGATTTTTTAACCAGGGTTTCGGCTAACCACTTAACAGTTTTTCTGATGACGGCTTCTTTATGAGAGTGGTTTGTAAAGGTGTGGTCTCCGCCCGGGACAGAAAAAAACTCTTTAGCCTTTCCTTCAGGCAGTAGACGAAAACATTCTTCAGAATGTGAAGAAGGTACGGTTTTGTCTTTTGTTCCGTGAACAAACAGAATATCCGGAACATTTATTACGAAAGTTTTCGGGAAATCAAGGGTCTTAAATTCTTTGAAAAAATCTTCGCAGACCGGATAGCCTCTTATGTCGGTGTATTTTCTGCCGTCTTTGCCTTTATAGAATTCTCCGGTTTCTTCTATTGAAGTACCGTTTTTTGATATCGGCGCTGCCCATAGAACAGCTGAACGAAAAGAAGCCACTTTTGATATCAGCCCTGCTGCCACCGTACCTCCCATGCTTTGTCCCATTATACCTAAACGCTTAGAGTCAATATCCGGAAGTTCTGTAAACCAGTTAAGGGCCGCTTCTGCATCGGATATTTCACCTGAGAAAAGCATATCTGAAAATTCTCCGTCGCTTTCGCCGGAACCAGCAAAATCAAAACGCAGCGAAGCTATTCCTGCCTCTTGGAGAGCTATAGACAGACCGCGCAGTATTCTGTGAGGACCGGTCCGGTTTGCGGTAAATCCGTGCAGTATTATTACTCCGGGTACGGGCTTTTTTATTTCATCCGGAAGGTGAAGAGTTCCCCTAAGTGTCTTTCTTTTATTTATGAAAGTTATTTGCCTAATCATCGCCGGTCTTTTCCTCGTGACCTTCTTGTGAAGAATTTTCGGGTTCCGGTTCGTGTGTCGGGGGCAATTCATCCGAGTTCTTTTCTTCATCGGATTTTTCGCTGAAGATAGTTTCGAGGTCTTCAACTTTCGGCATGTCGGAAAGCCTGTTCAGACCGAAGTATTCGAGAAATTCTTTCGTTGTACCGTAAACTATCGGTTTGCCCGGTTTGTCGCTGCGCCCGACTATGGAGATAATATTTCTCTCAAGAAGGGTCTTTAGAGCGCCGTCGGTTTGAACTCCCCGAATAGCCTCGACTTCCGCCTTAGTACAGGGCTGCTTATTCGCTATAATAGCAAGAGTCTCAAGGGCCCCTTGTGAAAGTCTTCGTGAAGCTTTTTCCCTTGCAACTTCCCGAACCCAGTGAGAGTATTTTTGAATAGTTCTCATTCTGAATCCGCCCGCAATTTCAACTATTTCAAGCGGATGACGCTGAATCTGGAAATTTCTATTTATTTCAGCTACGGCTTCTCTTATTTCTTTCGCCGAACCGCAGTTTTCACCCAGGAGCTGTTTAAGTCTGTTCATACTCAGTATTTCGGTTGAAGCAAAAAGTACAGACTCAATAATGTTGTTAAGCTCGCTGTTTTTTCCGGAGCTTTCGTTTGAAGCGGTTTTTGCGGTTTCGGGAGATTTTTCCTTTTCTTTCAATTTCTTCTCCTTTAATCATCAGAGCTGTCGATATTTTCAAATTCTTTTTTGGAATAGACCCATATCTCTTCAAAATTAGCGGCCTGAAATACCACTACCATTTGAAGTTTGATTAATTCAAGCAGAGCCATAAAAGTTACAACCATGACTATTCTTCTGTGGTCATCTCTGAAAAGTCTGTCAAAAGGTATTTTTTTTTCGTTTTCTATAAGATCAAGAATAGATTCTATCCTGTCGTCTATTGATACTGAATCTCCTGAAATCTCAAGATGTTCAGAAGGCGGTTTCTCCAGGACATTTTTAAAAGCAAGCAAAAGATCGTATATGCTGATATTGCGCATATAGTTCTTGTTTTCCAATTCCGGGTCCGAGGGGATTTCTTCCGGCAGTCCCCTTGGAAAAGTGCCCATGTTTTCTTCTTCTAGTTTTTTAAACTCGGAGGCGGCGTTTCTGTATAATTCATATTCTTTAATCTGACGTATGAGAGCTTCTTTATCAATTTCCTCTCCGTCAACTACCACAGGTTCCTGCATTTCTTTAGGAAGAAGCTCGTTTGCTTTGAGCCTTAAAAGGGTACTGGCCATTACAAGAAATTCACCGGCAATATTCAGGTCCAGGTCTTTCATTACCTCCAGCACGTCTATATAATGGCGTGTTATCCTGCTTATTTCAATGTCTTTAACATCAATCTCGTCTTTCCGGACAAGGTAAAGCAGGAGGTCAAGAGGACCCTCGAAAAAGCCTATGTCTATATCAAAATCCATTATTATTCCGGGTTAGTAACAAACAGTTGAAAATAAAGAAATTAACAGGCTCAATTCAATAAAAAGATGTATCAGCCGTCCGATTTACCGGAAGCATTTTCTTCTTTGGAAGGAGAAGAAGGGGCGTCTTCTTTCAATTCGGCATCGAGTCTGCCCTGCAGCCTTTTTCTTGCTACAGCCGAGTATTCCGATTCTTTGTAATTATCATTTATTTCTTTGTAGCAGTCCGCGGCCTTCTCATTTTTACCAGCGTGGTTCTCATAGATATAAGCCGCAGCGTAAAGAGCCTTGGCTGCAAGGGGAGACTCCGGGTATTCACCTGCGGTTTTTTTATAAATAGACGCTGCCGAATCATGCAGCCCCTCTGTAAAAAAAAGTTCTTCGGCCTGACTCATCATTTCTTTAACAGTATCCTCTCTTGTTTTGGCGGTTATTGGGATTCCCAGTTCTCTCTGAGAGGATTTAGCGAATTCTGTATCAGGGAAATCGTTTATGATCTTTATGAACAGTTTCTCACCCGTGGCGGAGTCATTCATGTGGCGTGTAAGTATTTGGGCTTTTGCAAAAAGGAGCTTTTCCCGGGGGATATCTTCCTGTGCTGTATCCAGAAGGTCATCTATAACCGAGACAGCGGAATCCGGCATGTCAAGATTCATTAGGTATATCTCGCTCATCATGTATTTTTTTGAAGGGTCCGGAACGTCTCGGAATCTGGCAATGTATTTTGAGTAATCTATACCTGAAGAATCCAACGCGTCTGCGGCATCATCTTTCTGAGTTTTCTCGGATGTATCCGAGGCAGGAACGGGGGAGGCAAGCATGTGCTGGAGGGATCTCAGCATTTCTATACCCGCTATTTTTTCTTCCACTCCTTCTTCGAAAACGAAATCCGAATAGTGCTCCCTTGATTTTTTGTAGTAGTGCCGGGCACTGTCAAGCAGGCCTTTTTTATCTTCAAAAATTTTCCCCAACCTGTAAAAGGCTTCGGCTCCGAATTCGGTTTTATCTTCTTCCTCTGTCACTTGTCTGAAAACGCGGGAGGCTTCTTCGAATTTCTCCATTTTCGCGAGTGTTCTTCCCTTGAGTAGCATTATTTCTGAATAATGAGATGAAAAGAGGTTTCTTTTAGCCATTTTTTCGAATTGCTTGAGAGCCGACTCTGTTTTTGAGGAGGCCAGTAGCGAAAGACCGTAATATTTTGCTGCGGAATATTCAAGTTCTCTCATTACCATGATGCCCTCTATTGGCCGGATACGGCCGATTTTCCCTATTTTTTTGAAATATACAGCAGCAGAGTCATACGCTGACTTTTTATAATAAAGTTCCCCCATTTTAAACCAGGCGTGTTCCTTAAGGACTTTTACCTTCGAATATTTTTCAAGATTAGAGAGGTAATCCATCGCTGTAAGATTTGAGCCCCTTTCTATAAATATGACAGCCATCTGATAGGCTGATCTTGATGCCCATTCACCATTCGGGTTTTGAAGTATTTTCAGAAAATGTTCTTCTGCGTCATCAAGTTTTCCGAGTCTTAGGTAGGATAAACCGCAAAAGTACCTTGATTGGGGTATGTATTCACTTTCAGGAAAGATTTGCATTAATTCAAGATATTTCCGGGCTGATTTGGTGTATTCCCCGCTGTAAAAAAAAGCCATACCAAGATAAAAAAGCGCATCGTCCTGAAATTTAATTTTTTTTGAATAAACATCCAGAACCTTACTGCTTTTTTTGATGGAGCGTGCAAAGAGTTCCTTTTCTTTGGCAGTAATTGTTTTTACGGAATCATCTCCTTCAGCGCCAAAATATCTTTCTTTCTGCGAATTCCTCGCCTCATTATAGTACTGTTTTGCGTTAAAAAGTGTATTGAAATATACACAGCCGCCAGATAACAATAAAAGCGGTAGAGCAAGTGCTGAAATACGTTTCAAGTTCATATTTAAAAGATAATATAGTAATCGTTTCGAAGAAAAGTAAACAAGTAAGGGATAAGAATTAATGCCTTTTTTTTATGTCAGCGTTTTTACGCCACGTTGGATAGGATGGGAAAGAGCCTGACTGCGGAGAGTAGGAAACAACCTTATTCCGGTTAAGGAGTATAACCGATATTTCTCTGAAGTTCCTGGAATTGTCTATATCTTTGATGAGGCTGTAAACTGTCCTCATTTCCTCCGGTTCGTTTTCTGAAGCAATTTTGACAGTTATTTTATTATTGTGTATCGAAGGGAAACCTGATATCTCCGGGTATCTGGAAAGGACTGCTGAGAGATTTCCGGGTATTTTTCTTTGGGATCTTTCTTCTTTAAATATTGATTCTATTTTGCCGAGGGTTTCTCTGTAGTTTTCGGTGCGTCCGGCTCTGAAATAAGCATCCGCGAGACCGTACCAGGCATCTTTGTTTTGCGGATTAAATGATATGGCGAATTTGAAAAATTTAATCGCGGAATTATCGTCCTGCTTTAATGCTTTTTCCAGATAAAGATCGGAAAGTCTTTCTTTAAGGGCTTCTGTATGTTCCCCGGTTTTTTCCGATATAAGAGACTTTATATTGTTTATTTCTTTGTTTAAGGCAGACGGAGTTTTCGGAATGCTTTTGTCTTTTTGTGTGGTTTTTTCGCTCCCTCCCGGCGCAAAAGATCCCTTTTTCTTCATTGAAGTATTTTCAGTTCGGAAATCTTTGGGTTTTGCAAAAAAGTTAATTCCGAAGAGAAGAGCCAGAATAGCCGCAAATATTATCGCGACATTTCTCGTGTTCTGAGCCGCAGTATTCTTTTTAACTCCCGGGGTGACTTTAGGTCTCGGTGAAATATTTTTAACTACTTCGTCTTCAGAATTCTTGACAGCATGAGAGTCGCTTTCTTTTTTATGAGTTTCGCTTTTTTTTACTTTAAGCCAGTCTCTGTTTCTATCGGTGGTGCTTATCGGCGGTTCTTTTCCCTCCAGGTTTGCAGGATCTTTGGAAGAAGGCTTTTCGGGAGGGGGGGGATCCGATGGTGCCTTTTCTTCCGGAGGAGGAACGAGTACCGGGTTGGACTTTAATTCGCACCCAAGACCTTTATAAACCTTTTCAATATCTTTTCTTTTGTCGGTTGTTATATTTTTGGCTAGAGGGAGGGGAAGCTTGTTTAAAATTGCGGTAGCTTTGTCGAGGTGTATATGCCAGTCGGATGCGAGGCGCCTTGCAATAAGGGGACGCCTTTTTTCGTCCGGAATACTAGTAATATAAATATCATAATTCATTAATTATATAATAATTTCTTTCCGGGGAGAAGTCAAACCTATATCGTTAATATAAACGGGACAGGCTATTTTTAAGGGAAGATAGTGCGCGTTTTGATATCATTTTCTTTTTAAGCTTTTTATTCCGCTCTTTAACCTGAAGGGGGGGGATAATACCGAAGTTTGCATTTACAGGTCTGAATCCGTTTTTCATCTCGGGCGGCGGGGCGGTAAGCGATTTTATCAGAGAGCCGGTCATTGTCGTTTCAGGTATCTCAGGGACTGTTTTGCCAAGACGCTCAAGAATGCGAAATGCGCAGTATTTGCCTGTGGCGGCTGCTTCGGCGTAGCCTTCGGCTCCCGAAAGCTGCCCGGCACAAAAAATATTACTGTTATTCTTAAAACTCAGGTCAGGCATAAGAGCTTCGGGAGAGTTCAGGTATGTGTTTCGGTGCATCGCACCGAATTGAAAAAAATCGGCTTTTTCCAGCCCAGGTATGAGTCTGAAAACTCTTTTTTGCTCCTGGTATTTAAGTCTTGTTTGAAATCCTATCATATTCCAGGCGGAGCCCTCATGGTTTTCTCTTCTGAGCTGTACAACCGCTTCATATCTTTCTCCGGTCTCGGGATTAAGAAGCCCGACAGGCTTCAGAGGGCCAAAGAGCATTGTTTTAGGCCCGCGGTCTGCCATTTCTTCTATTGGCATGCATCCGTCAAAAAGATGTTTAGGCTCAAAATCTTTTGGTGTCACTCTATCTGCATTTTTTAGATTAAGAAAAAATAGTTCGAATTGCTCTTTTGTCATAGGGCAGTTAAGAAAGTCGGCAGGTCCTTTATTGTAACGTGATGCCGAAAAGACCTTAGTTTTATCGATAGAGTCATCATCAATAATGGGTGATATTGCGTCAAAGAAAAAAAGAGAGTCAGCCCCCGTTATTTTGCGGATGGAATCGCAAATGGATTCTGAAGCCAGCGGGCCGGCGGCGATAACAGTCTGTGTGTTATCAGAAACAGTATCTTTTTCTTTGCGGACAATTTCTATACTCGGGTTTTCCTCGACCATATTTGTAATTCTGCTTGAAAAAGTCTCTCTGTTTACTGCCAGAGAGGCGCCTGCGGGTATCTTTGAATAATCGGCTGCATTTATAATAAATGAATTCAGGAGCCTGAGTTCTTCTTTCAGGAGGCCCTTTGACGTCTCCGGAGTATCGCTCTTGAATGAATTGGAACAGATCAGTTCAGATAGAAGCGCGGTTTTATGTGCCGGTGTTGATTTTTGAGGCCGCATTTCAAATAGTTGGCATGGAACCCCTTCAGATGCCAGGGTAAGCGCAACTTCACATCCGGCGAGTCCGCCTCCGATGATTTCAACCTTTTTATTCATCAGAGTAGGAAGATGCAAGTAGTTCCGCAGTATGCAGAACCAAGGCGTTCTTATTCCGGCCGAAGCGTCTTATGCCCTCTTTGAGCTGTAGTATGCATGCAGGGCAAGCGGTTGCTATTATCTCGGCGCCTGTGCGGTTGAAAGATTCAATCTTCTTCTTCAAAATTTTGAGAGAAAGCTCATAATGTTTAAGGGTAAAAGATCCGCCTCCGCCGCAGCATGTGTCCGCGGTGTCCATTTCAATGAATTCGGCTCCCGGTATCATCTTTATTATATCACGGGGCTGCCTGTTTACGTGCATTCTGCGGTTCAGATGACAGGGATCGTGATAAGTGATTTTTTTTCTTACGGGTATCTCCGGTTTTTTAAGGTTTTTAAGTGAAATCATCAGATCATTTATGTCCATGACTTTTTCTGAAACGGCGAGAGATTTTTTGCCGAGAATTTCGGGATAGACATGTTTCAGCATGCTTCCGCCTGAGGAGCATGAGGTTACGATAATATCCGCATTTGTATCAGTCAGAATCTTTAAATTTTTTTCTCCGAGGACCATTGCGGTTTCAGGGTCTCCTCCGTTATAGGGCGGCATGCCGCAGCAGACAGTGTCAGGGACTGTAATTGTAAATCCGTTTTGCCGCAGAATCTTTATTACGGAAGAGCCAATGTTCTCGAATGCGAGATTAACCGAGCAGCCCGGGAAATAAACAGCATGAGGCATGCCGGGAGTTCCTTTTATTTTTTCGGGAAAACCGGATGAGAATGTTTTCTTCTTGAACGGGAACATTTCCCTTGCCGAACTAATACCTGCTATAGCTAAAACTTTTCTATATACTTTGTGGAGGTGCAGTTTGTCAAAAATCTTCTCGCTGAGTCCGGCAGCTGCGGCACCTTTTTCGAGTGGCCAGTTGTTTTTTATTATGAATTTGTAAATGAAGCTCTCTTTCCAGTCCATACCCAGAGCCTTAATTATTTCGGGTTTGGTGTATAGAGTCAGAAGGGGAGAATCAATTTTATTTGGGCAATTTTCAAGACAGGCTCCGCAGCTTATACACATTGAGAACAGCTCTTTTGTCCTGTTTGAGAATTTTCCTGCGCCGTATTTCAGTATTTCTGCTGTAAGGTGGTTCCGTCCTCTTGCGACGGCGCTTTCAGTTTTTATCTCTCTAAACACTGGACAGTAGTATCGGCATTTACCGCATTTTGAGCATCTTTCCGCTTCGGATAGTATTTTTTGCCTGTCGGTCAAAATTGGTTCCCGTATGACCGGAAAATTCCGGCCGGATCAGTAATTTTTTTAATTTCAGTCAGTATATTCTTTTCTTCGCTGCTCAAGTTTACCTCGAATGAAATATCGTTAATTGAATATCTTTTTTTCATGTATGTAAAAAAAATTTCGTCGGGTTGCAGTTTCCATCCATAGTAGAGAGGTATCCCAAGAAGACTCCCGGTACCGGAAAAGAATTCCAGAAAATTATAGCGGCTTACGCTCGAAAATACATTTGTACCTGTCCTAAAAATTTTCCCGTCAGATTTAAGGATTTCAACAAAAAATGCATCCGATGTTTTTAAAAGGCCGGAATAACCGAATAATACGGCAGCTGTCATTTTTTCGGGATATTCGCAAAAAGGCAGGGTTGAAAAACCTTCCGGAATTATTTTTATTATAGAATGCATCGTGGCGCCGCTCTCGAAGGCAAGCGCGGAATCAAGAGGGCGGGCTTGTTCCACTTTTGTAAATCGGTCGGTGCTTATTATAAGCGATTCCTCCTGAATTTTTGATGAGTCTGGATCGGCCGGAACGCATGACAAAACAGATATGCTGTTTTTTGCGCAAAAAACAACAAGTTTTGAAGCGTCTTCTTTGTTTCGGGGATAAAATATTTTTCCGGAATTATCTATGCCGTTTTTTTCTGCAAAATCGGAGGCTTTTTCAATCATAGATTAATCCGTCCTGTTTTTCTTTCTCATTCAAATCGGAAAGTAACCTGTTTATGTCGGATAAAAGCTCTTTGCATCCTTGACCTGTCACTGCGGAAATATGGTAAACAGTTTCAATTCCATCGATTGAAACTTCTTTTTCGGGCGCGGAGTCACATTTATTGACAGCTGTAAAGAAAGGTTTCTTGAGAAGTACGGGATTAAAAATACGCATCTCCTCTCGAAGAGTCTTGAAAGAGGTTTCAGGATCTTCGTCATTAATGTCTATTATAAAAAGAAGAGCGGAAGTCCTTTCTATATGTTTCAAAAACTCATGGCCGAGGCCTTTGCCTGATCCGGCTCCCTCTATTAGCCCGGGGATATCCGCAATTACGGTCTGCCGGAATCCTTCTTCGGCAATTCCGAGCGCCGGCTCCATTGTTGTAAACGGGTAGTCGGCTATTTTCGGGTGCGCTCTTGTAACCCGGCTTAGAAAGGTTGACTTACCGGCATTCGGCATACCTACAAGTCCGATATCGGCAATCAGTCTAAGCTCCAGTATAAGCTCCATTTTCTGTCCCGGTTCTCCCGGGTAGGCGGTATCCGGAGCCTGTCTGGTAGCTGTTGCCATACCCGCATTGCCTTTTCCGCCTTTTCCGCCGCGGGCAACGGTCTCTTTTTGACCGGAAGCCGAGAAATCAAATAAAATTTTTCCGTCTTTGTCTTTAATAATTGTCCCCGGCGGGATTTTAACGGTTATATCCTCTCCGTTTCTGCCGTATTTGCAGGCTCCCTGGCCATGCTGTCCTCGTGGGGCTTTATAGTGCTTCCGGTAACTGAGGTCTAACAGAGTGGTTACATTTGAGTCAGAAACGAATACTACATTTCCTCCATCTCCGCCGTTGCCGCCCGCCGGACCTCCCCGGGGTACATATTTTTCGCGGCGGAAGGCCATGCAGCCGTTACCCCCGTCGCCTGCTTCGACAAGTATTTTTGCTTTATCTATGAACATAGCTGAATTTTTTTCCTGGGTTAAGAATATTTTCCGGATCCATTTTTAGTTTTATATTTCTCATTATATTGATTTCATCGTACGAGAGTTCTTCCGGAATAAAAGCCCTTTTTGTTATACCTATTCCGTGCTCGGCTGAAAGAGTTCCGTCAAGAGATAGTACAAGCCGGAACAGCTCTTCCATAGTTTTGTGAGCTTCCTTTTCTTTTTCTTTATTATACATTATGTTAGTGTGCATGCATCCAACCGCGATATGGCCAAAGAAGGGTATTTCCAGTCCGCTTGAAGACGCAAGCTTGTCTATGCCTCTGAATAGTTCATCCATTCGGGAAAGGGGAACCGCAATGTCTTCATTAAGCTTGAAATCAGCCACAGTATACAGGAGGGGAGATATCGATTTTCGCAGCTTCCAGAAAGAAGCGCGGTCCGAGGGATTGTCGGCAGTCATTATGTGTGAAGGGATGCTGTTTTTTATGGCAGCTTCTATGCCTGAGGCGGCCGTTTTTCCATCTATGTCTGAGTATTCAAGGAGTACTACTGCGGAGGCTCCTTCAACTTTGAATTTTTTAGTTTCTTCATCTTCAACCAGGTATTTGTATATTGAATTGTCTATAAATTCCATAGAGAGTGGAACTATACCTTTTTCAGTTATTTCTCTAACAAGCTCCATGACTTTTTTTCGGTCACTGTAAAAAATCAGTTTTGTTTTTATATCGGACAAAACAGTATTTGTTTTAAGGGCGAGTCTGGTGATAATGCCTAAGGTGCCCTCGCTGCCTATAATTAGCGATTCGAGTTTTTTTTCTTTGCCGGAATTAAAATAGCCTGTTTTAATCTTTTTGCCCCGGCTGTTCAGGAATTCGATGCCCTCGATATTGGAAATTGCGGAACCGAAACGTCTGCCGCGCATACCACATGCGTTTTCGGCATAATTGCCGCCTATAGTCGAATTTTCTGAGCTGCCCGGGTCGCAGGCGCAATAGAGACCGAAATCCGCAAGAAACTCCTGAAGATCTCTGTTTATGACTCCCGGTTCTGTAATCGCGACCTTATTTTCTGAGTCAAAATCAATAATGCGGTCCATGCGCTCGAATGAGAGTACTATTGAACCGACAGGAGGAACAGACCCGCCGGTCATTCCGGTACCTGCGCCTCTTGATACAACAGGTATGCCGTTTGAACAGCAGAACTGAACCGTGATGACAACGTCGTCTTCGTTTTGCGCCATAATGACCGCCGAAGGAAGC
This sequence comes from uncultured Fibrobacterota bacterium, assembly GCA_964401455.1. Lineage (GTDB taxonomy): Bacteria > Fibrobacterota > OXYB2-FULL-49-7 > CAYNYI01 > CAYNYI01 > CAYNYI01. The sequence continues at coordinate 12,994 of CAYNYI010000025.1, read as the reverse complement.
GAGGAGCGTTTCGATGAGTCGTAGCTGTAAACGAAGAGTTCCTCAGGGTTGATGCGGACTTTATCGGGCCCGAGTTTTTTTATCAGCGGAGCAAGGTTCATTCAGTCAGCCGCCGCTTTCTCCTTTTTCCCGATGGACTTTTTGCTGTTGTCCTTTTTCCCGGAGGGTTTTGACGATTCGGCCTCTTTTTTAGCTTTTTCCTTATACTCACTGCTTCTATAATCAGTTTCATAAAATCCATCACCCTTAAAAAGAAAGCCTGCGCCGCCGCTTATTATTCTTTCAAGAGTATTTTCCCCGCAGTCAGGACATTTTTTTATTGGGCGCGCGGTCATTTTCTGGAATTTTTCCAGTGTTTTTCCGCATTTTCTGCATTCATATTCATATGTGGGCATAGAACGGCTCCTTATAAAACAGTTGTTATTTAGATGCCAAAATATAATTAATTTCAGATTCTTTTATAAACCATATTGAGGACGGGGAGAGAATATATTTATATTAAGGTCATGTTTGATGTATTTGTAGAAACTTCTTTTTCCGCCGCGCATAGCCTTGTAGGCTACGAGGGGGATTGCCGGGAACTTCACGGCCATAACTGGAATGTCAAGGTAACAATGAGATGTACCGACACAGACAAAATCGGTATCGCGGTGGATTTCCGTAAAATAAAGAAAACCGTGCGTGAGGAAGCGGCAGGTCTGGACCATAAATATCTTAATGATATAGATATCTGCGACGAAGATAAATCGGGTAAATTCCAGAATCCGACATCTGAGAATATGGCCAGGTTTCTATTTAACAGGTTGTCTGAGCGCTTGAATAACGAAACCGCAAAGGTCAGGTCGGTCGAGGTGAGGGAGACCGGAAGCTCAGGCGTCAAATATTTTATCTGAATATTGTAAAATCATTTATCGTAAACAGCGCGCCTTTTTCCAAAAGAGATTTTTCCTTAGCGCTGGTAAGTACTCCGGCACAGTTTAACCCCGCTTTCACGGCTGATTGAACACCGAGAAGTGAGTCTTCAAAAACCAGAATGGATGCCTTTTTCTGTATTCCGAATTTGCGAAGCGCCAGCATGTAAATTTCCGGGTCAGGCTTTCGTTTACTAACCATGTCGCCTGATATAGTGTTTTCTTCTGTAAACAGAGTTATATTAATAATCCTCAGGTATTTATCTATATAGTATTTTGGGGCGCTTGTAACCATAAATACACCTGCGCCTTTTTCTTTAAGCTTTCCGGTGAATTCTTTTATTCCCCGAACCGGATTAGGTCTGAATATACTGTTATAGATTTCTGTTTTCTCAGTTTGTATTTCGTTCTTGTCAAAATTGTACCCATGTTTGGAATTCAGGAATTCAACTATATCCGGAGTTGTAAGCCCTTTTATTTTTTCGCTGCCGAAATCGGACAGTTGGATACCTCTTTTTCTGAATACCTGATCGAGTGAGCGGTCGTGATATCTCTGATTATCAATAATTGTTCCGTCGAAATCGAAGAAAAAATTACTGTATTGTTCAATTTTGAAAATTCCAGTCACAACCGAACCAGCCTTTCTCTGTAATATTTCCGTCCTTGGTTATGAAGTAATCACATGCCGGCAAATCTTTGTCCGGTAAAACGAAGTCCTTTACCTTTTCGTCTTTGCCCGGAAGCAGGGTGAGAATCATGCCGCCGGGGACTTCACAGTTGGGCTGCAGAAAAAAAGCCCTGTCTCCACCTTTTTCTTTAAGAATTGTCATTAATCCGGAGTATATTTTAGAGAAATTATTATTGTTTTTGAAAAGCCTTGCTGTCAGTATATTCTCCGAGGTATCGCCGGCAATAATAATATTCGCGGTAGAAATAAGAGAAGAGTCATGCAGAAATACGGCTTTAAATCCATGGCTTTTTGCTGTTTTTCTAAGAGGAGGTATAAACGAAGCAGCCCGTTCGACGCTTTTTGATACAGGCAGCACAAATGAAGGAGCCATTTTTAAAAATGAGCCTATACCGCCTTCAGCAAATCTGCTTTTATGGCATGCAGGGTCTGAATCCGGCATAACAGAAATTTTTCCGTCATTAAATAAAATTTCGACGGAGTTCTCGCCTTCAGGCTTCGGAAATTTCTTTTCATCGGTGTTTGTTAAAATTTTGATAAAATCACCCTCGGTATTTAATCTTACCGAGCTTACATTCTCTTTTTTTGAGATTAACCAGGAGGAGGGGCCTTTTTTTACCGCCTTGAATTCGGTTCTATTACCGTATTTAACCAGCCCTGTAACAGACGCCCGGCGGCTGTGAAGCCCTTTAAGCCTGTTGCCATAGAGAAAGACGCTGTCTTTTTTTTGAGGGCTTGAATAAGCGCAGAAACCGGCGGGGATTTCAGGATCAAAGGAACCGCAAGGCATTTTAAGTGCGTTAAGGCTGTGGACTGACGAATTTCGGAAATTATTTTTAAATCTATGTTTCGATGTAGCCGATGTGTCCGCAAATATATTTCTGAAAAGTCCCGGACGGTTTCCGGAGTATTCAACGAGAGATTTGGTGCATACTATATCCAGCATATTTTCTTTTGAGAAAGGAAGGGAATTTAAATAGGAGGTTATCTTGTCTAAATTATAATGTGAGTAGTCGGATTTCGGGTAGTATGCAGTAATTATTCCCTGATAACTTTTTTTTGAATTCTCAGCAGGCAGCATTAGTACCGGCAGAGGCTCTGAATAAGAGGGAGCCGAAAGAGATATTATTCCTCCTCCGGTACTGCAGAAAAAACAGGGCGGCATGACAGATTTCGACAGGTCTGAAAGTATTGATGTCATTCCGGATGTATCCTTGCCTGAACCGTAGACTTCGAGTATTTTAGCAAGTGTTCCATTCCAGGCGGAATAAAAAGGCTCTCTGTCGGGTTTCGGGAAACGCTTTTTGAGAGACTCCTTTAGTGCAAGAGTATCTCTGCCTTTTATTGCCCTTTCTATGTTGTTTAAATGAAAAACATAACTTCCATCTTTATAGTCTGTTATGGGGAGGGCTGTGTAGAAGCTGTTTAGCCCCTTATTTAAAATAACCGTTGTGTCTGTCTTGTCTGTTTTAAGTCCCGCTGCCTGAAATTCCGCTGAAATATCAAATGATTTTTTGCCGGGTGAGAGTATATCGAACGAAAATACAGGAATGCTGCCTCTGTCAAAGACAGGACTCTCAAATGCTCCGTAAACAACCTCTTTTCCGCTGAATTTATCCGGCAGAAGAAAATTAAGCAAGAGGGATGACCCGGTTATCATGAGTTTTCCTTCGGACAGATGAAAGTCTTTTATATATATTTTAATTCCGTTTCTTCGAAAAGGCAGCAGATTTTCCACCGCACTCATATCTGCATATATCTGGAAGATTGTTTTTTCTTCGGTTTCAGTCAATTTGCTTCTGCATATCTTCCTGTCAAGTTCTGCATAGGATGATGTGCCGGAAAAAACTGTGCGGAGTACCGATGGATCATTTCCAGGGCTCTGAAATTCAATTTCCGAAACAGTACCGTTCTTTCCTGTACCGGTACTGCCTTGTTTATTACTAATTTCCAGTCTTATTATGAGTTCTTTGCCGTTGTGCGCGAAGCGGTATGCTCTTAGCGGGAATTTATGGGAGGGGCCCCCGAAATCAATCTCGCCGGAAGCTGCCGGAATAAACGGCGCGGACTCCCCTGAGGCTTCGGATGAGGAGGCGTATTTTACGGTATAGGTACCTTCAGGAGGTGCGGATTCTGTTTTTCCGGGTATAGAGACTATTTTAATTGAATGAGCGCTGACGCATAAAACAAGTATAAGAATGTGGGTTTTAAGTTTCAATTTTTCCTCCGATTACTTGTGATGGAGTTATTATTATGTCGGGTTTTCTGTCTTTTTCATCGCATGGAAGTTCATAAGGATAAATCTGCTCGTCAAAAGCAGGCGCTATTATTAAGGAGGATGCGTTTGCTTTAATTCGGTCAAGATATCTGTCGAAATAGCCTTTTCCGTACCCTATTCTGTTTCTTTTATAGTCATAGGCTATACCCGGTATTATTATAATATCAGGCGGATAAACACAAGGACCTTGTTTTATATTATGCGGTTCTCTAATTCCCATATATCCGGTTTTGGTGTCTGTAAAGCAGTTTTTTACCGGGTAAAATTCCATTGAATACGGAGGCCTGCATTTAGGTACGGAAATAATTTTGCCGTCACTGAGTGATTTTTCGATTATGAAGTCTGATACAACTTCGCTGTCTTTAGAAAGATATATATAAACTACTTCTGCTTTGGAGTATTCGGACAAGGCCAAAATCGAAGATGAGATTTCACGGCTGTATTGAAGGATTCTATCGGGTCTGATGGAGTTTCTTTTTTTCAGAATTTCCATTCTTATCCGCTGTTTCGCGTTTTTTAAAGTCGAATGTGCATTCTCTTTAGCCGGTTTATTTTCTTTTTTATCATATTCACTCATTATTGTATTCCTGATTTCCAGATAGTATTTCCTCAGTCTTGAATAGAACCTTCCCAGGTCTTTCAGTATTTTGGGTAAGCTTTCGGAACCGAAAAATATAAGAACGAAAAGAACTGTTAGAGCTGTCTCCGAAAATCCTATACCGTTAAGCATTTTTCTCTCCCGAGGCGAAACGGGCGGCGGCTATACCGAGAAAATAAAGTAAAATCAGAGGAACAGCCAGCATAATTTGAGAAACCACGTCCGGCGGTGTCAGAATGGCCGATAATACGAATATCATAATGATTGCGTATTTAGACCAGGAGAGAAGTACCCGGGTTGTTACAATGCCGGAGCGGGCCAGTATAAAACATAAAACCGGGATTTCGAAAGCGAATCCGAAGGCCGCTATAAGCCTTGCGCTGAAAGTTATATAGCTGTTTACTGATGTCATATTGAGTATTGAGGCGTCCTGATTAAGAAGAAAATTCAATGCAGCCGGCAGAATAATCAGATATGCGGTAAGCGCGCCGCTCAGGAAAAAGAAGACTGTGGAGAGGAGAAGTGGAAAAATAAATTTTTTTTCAGTTTTTTTTAGTCCGGGTAAAATAAAAGCGAGTGCCTGATATGCTATATAAGGGAAAGAGAGTATCATTCCGCCGAATAGAGAAAGTTTAATTCCGGAGACAAATGATTCCGCAGGGTAAATTGACACAAGATTTTCCAGAGCTCCTTCCCGGAACAAAAGAAAATATCTGCCTTTTAAAATCTCCAGTATATCTCTGCGGTATAAAAAGGATATTCCTGAAAAAACAATGAGCGCCAGCGCGCTTTTTATAAGGCGGAATCTAAGCTCTTCGAGGTGTTCTAGAAAAGTCATTCTTCGGGCTTGTCGTCATCCTGTTCGCGGGCTTTCCTGAATTCTTTAAGCCCCCGGCCGAGACCTCTGGCTATCTCAGGGATTTTTTTGCCTCCGAACAGCAAAAGGAGTATTAAAAAAATAACCGCCAGTTCCATAGGGCTTAATGACATTTGTGAGCTCCAGTTTTATAATTCATTAATATACAGTGGTTTGTATCCGTGGTATTTCTTCTCGAAGTAATTTAGAAGTATCACTTCTGTTTTCTTTCCGGGTGCGATATTAATTATCAGGCGATCTGAATAAATACGTGACATATGAAGTCCTCGACCGCTTTCATCCAGGAGTCCTTCTCCGCTTATATGCCGGTCTATTTTATAAAGTACAGTGTCCTTTCTGAGTCGCCCGCTTTTATCTATAACGCTTACACCGTATTTCTCCGAATCTCTTGCGAGTATAACGTCAATATACTCTTCCTCCAGAAGAACAACTTTGGAATGTTTTCTGTATTTCTCTCTGCCTGACTCGTCGGCGGGCGCGTGATATATAGCATTTGTCAGCGCTTCTTCAAGAAGGACGAGAAGATGGTTGCATTTTTTTTCTTTATTGCTTGTTTCATACATTTTTCTCACTTTCACAATAATTTCATTTTCAATGGTTTCAATATCATCGGAACCTTTCAGCGTATAGGTATAATTTACCTCCATGTCATTTTTCATGTATTTTTCAATTCCGAATATATTTCCCGTTATAAGGCCGTTAATAAGGCTGTTGAATTCATCAAAATTAAAAGGTGTGGTTTTCGGGATGATATTGCTTGTTCCGCATTTACCGGCCATGCGGATATAATCATTTACATCATAAGCGGTTATAAGCGCGGTACGGGTTTCGGGAGCTTTTTCCCTGATTATCGCCAGAAGCTCGTAGCCTTTCATTCCCGGCATATTTATATCGGATATGGCCAGACTGAAATCCTCTTTTTCGATACATGACAAAGCCTCCCCGGCATTGGAGGCCAGAGTAACCGAGTAGCGGTCCTCAAGCTCGGCTTTCAGCATATTGCGCATTATTTCTTCGTCGTCAACAATAAGAATTTTGGGTTTTTCTGTCAAATCTGTTCTCTCCGGGTCAGGCCCTCGGGTGGGCCAGGGAATAAATCTTTTTTAATCTGTCTATTGAGACATGAGTATATATCTGTGTTGTTGAAAGGTTGGCATGTCCCAGGAGGTCTTTAACCGCCGAAATATCAGCCCCTGCATTTAGAAGATGCGTGGCGAATGTATGTCTTAGAACATGTGGTGAAAGTTTTTGGGCTTTCGAAACTTCACCGAGCCTTTTTTTTACTATACGCTGTATGGTCCTCTCGGAAAGCCTTCCGCCTTTTTTATTCACAAAAAGCCATTCGGAGATATGCCCGGCTTCTTTCAGGAAAGACGCTCTTACACCGATATAATCTTTTAGAATTTTTCGACTGACCGATGTCAGCGGAACGATTCTTTCTTTACGGCCCTTCCCTTTGACTCTGACCGCGCTGTTGCCTGAAGAAAATGATGTCATTTTAAGTCCGCAAAGCTCCGAAACCCTCAGTCCGCTTCCATATAGAAACTCAAGGGCGGTGAAATCACGTATGAGGGTATAATCCGGGTCGTCTGATTTTTCAAAATTGTCAGACAGTTTTTTTGTTTCTTCTTTAGTAAGAAAAACCGGGAGCTTTTTATCTGTTTTAGGGGAGGGTACCAATACAGCGGGATTTTTATCAAGAATTTTTTTTACGCACAGAAAAGAAGTGAAGGCTCTTACCGCCGCCAGCTTTCTTGCTACGGACTTGGATGAATACCCCCGCCGATGCAGCCCGGCAACAAAAGAACGGATTTTTTTTCTGTTGATATCTTCAGGAGAGGTCTCTTTACCCATGAATTCCTGGAATTGAGTCAGGTCTGAAAGGTATGCTTCAGCTGTGTTCTCAGACTGGTTCCTCTCAAGTCTCACATATTTACCGAAGTTTTCAAGGGCTTTTGAAATGTTCATGCTTTTAGTCCTGATTTTATCACTCATACTATATAATATAAAATAAGGGGGGCATTAAATGCTAATATTTATTCGGTATATATGCTTGACATGGGTACTATGATGTAATATATTTAGTGACCCCTCTTTGTTGCAAAAAGAACTATCAAAAGGAAATTTATGAGTAAAAAATTCATTCACTCTCTGGTCAGCGAAGTAAAAGATCATAATACAATGAAACCGGATCTTTATAACAGGTACAATGTAAAAAGAGGCCTCAGAAACAGGGACGGCAGCGGTGTGCTTGTAGGCATAACCGAAATATCCTCTGTAATCGGTTTCGAAAAAATAGACGAGGATGTTTTTCCTATAGACGGTGATCTTCGTTACCGCGGATTGAAAATAGGAGATCTTGTTGAGGGATACAGAAACGAGAAAAGATCGGGGTATGAGGAGGTTGTATTTCTTCTTCTTGTCGGCAGACTCCCCACAAGACAGGAATTAGAGCTTTTTCAGGAAGAGCTCCAGAGAAGGCGGAAAATTCCCGAAACAATAAAAGAACACATAATAAAAGGGATGCCTGGAATAAATATAATGAATAAGCTCCAGACGGCCGTTTCTGCGCTTTACTCTTTCGACAAGAACCCTGACTCACAGGATGTCGAAATTATTTTCGACCAAAGTCTTGATATTATTGCTAAATTTCCGGCATTGGTTGCTTACAGTTATTTAAGCGCATATCAGAAAAAAGCAAAATTTGTGGATGTTCCCGGAAGAATAAAGGGGCATGCGGAAGCTTTTCTGTATATGCTCAGACAGGGAAAATCATATACCGATCTTGAAAAAGAAATTATAGATCTTTCATTGACAATACATGCTGAACACGGAGGGGGTAATAACTCTTCATTTACTACTCATGTGGTTTCTTCGAGCGGTACGGATACCTACAGCACAATAGCCGCTGCGATAGGAAGTCTCAAGGGGAAATATCACGGAGCCGCAAATAAAGAGGTTATGGACATGATGGAGGACATAAAAAAACATGTCTCAGAATGGGAAAACCCTGCTAAAGTAAAGCAGTATCTGACACAAATAATAAAGAAAGAAGCATACGACAAGACAGGTCTTATTTACGGGCTTGGACATGCGGTATATACAAAATCTGATCCGAGGGCCGAACTTCTGAAGGAAAAGGCTGTCGAGATTGCTTCCGAGAGAAACCGTGAGAAAGAGATGTCTCTGTATCTTAATGTAGAAAAAATAGGGCCCGTACTTTTCCAGAAGATAAAAAAATCTGAGAAAACCATAAGCCCCAATGTGGATTTTTTCTCAGGCTTTGTTTATGACTGCATGGGCATCCCGAAAGAAATTTACACACCGATTTTTGCAATGTCGAGGGTTGCCGGATGGTGTGCACACAGGCTTGAAGAAATAATATCCGGGAAGAGAATACTCAGACCTGCCTATAAATATGTTCCCAACCTTCGTAGAATTAAAAATTACGGTAAATACACAGCACTTGCAAAGCGGAAGAAATAGTATCCGTTGACACTTGCCGTAATGAGTATAAATAAATTATATTAGAGCATGATTGGGGTATCGTCTAATGGCAGGACAGCGGATTCTGGTTCCGTCGGTCGAGGTTCGAATCCTTGTACCCCAGAAAACAGCGGCCCGTAAAAACGGGCCGCTGTTTTTTGAATAAAAGTACATTTATTAAAATAATTGCTATAACTCTTTAAAAAGTTTTATCATTAAATATGGGCACTTCAAGAATAGAACGAGATTATTTCCGGGACATGCTTAAGTATAAGGTCCTTTCTGATGAAGAAGAAAAGGAAATAATCAGGCGCATTCAGTCGGAAGACGAAAAGGCTCATAAAAAAGCGTTGGACGACCTTGTAATGAGCAATCTGCGATTTGTTATTTCTGTCGCCAGAAAATACAGAAATAATGGTCTTTCTTTTCTTGATTTGATAAATGAGGGTAATCTCGGACTTTATAAAGCCGCCCGCAAATTCAACAGCGATAAAAATGTAAAATTTATTTCTTATGCGGTATGGTGGATAAGACAGTCCATTCAGAAGGCCCTTTTTGATCAGGCCAATACGATGAAAATACCACCTAATAAGCTTAATATTATGAATAAATTCAAGCGTGCGCTTGATAAAAATAGAAATGATTTCCACGCTACAATTTCGCTTCCCGAATTCAAAGACCATGAAAAGGATATCATAGACATTATTGACAAAACGAGCATTGTTTCTCTTGATCTTCCGCTTAGCAGTATTACCGGAGAGGAAGGCTCAAATACTCTTATGGACCTGATCGGTGAACCCGCAAAACAGGCGGAAGAAGCAGAGAAAAAAGAAATGCGCAGCACTGTCAACGAGATACTTGATGAGCTTAGCGCCAGGGAAGCACGAGTAATACGGATGTATTACGGGATTAATGAGGAAAAAGAATATACTTTGGAGGAAATAGGCCGTGAATTGGCTCTTACGCGAGAAAGGGTGCGGCAGATAAAGAATAAAGCCCTAAGAAAGCTTTTCAGATGCAAGGCACTCAAAAATCAGCTTCATCCGGAGGAGCCCGAGGAGGAAAGCTGAAAGCAAGAGTCATTGACGAAGCCCTGGAGGTAATAAAAAGGGAAAAGGAGGCTCTTTCAGGGCTTCTAACAAAAATAGACGGTTCCTTTGAGCGGGCATTTGATATACTCCTTAATATAAAAGGCCATGTCCTTGTTTCAGGACTCGGGAAATCAGGAATAATCGCACGGAAGATATCCACTACGCTTACAAGTACCGGTACTCCTGCAACATTCCTTCACCCTACCGAGGGGCTTCACGGAGACATCGGAATATTAAGCCCGCGGGACGCGGCTATTATAATTTCCAACAGCGGGGGCGGGGAAGATCTTCTGCCGCTTCTTACCCTCTTTAGAAAATTCAATACTCCGGTAATACTTATAACCTCGGATGATAAATGTCAGCTGTCCAAATATTCCGATGTTACCATTGCGTATGGAAATGTAAAAGAGGCATGTCCTTTTAATCTTGTGCCTACGAGCAGCGCTGTTGTCTCAATGGCAATAGGCGATGCTCTTGCTGTTACACTGATGAAGGCCAAAGGCTTTAAGAAGGAAGACTATGCGCTTTTGCATCCCGGAGGAAGTATCGGTGCCAGAATGCTAACTACCGTAAGTGATCTTATGCATACCGGCGATGAGCACCCTGAGATAGGTTCCGATTGTACACTAAGGCAGGCTATAATGGAAATGACCTGTAAAAAGCTGGGGGTAACGGCCGTTACTTCCCCAAACGGTGCTTTGAAGGGGGTTATTACCGACGGAGATTTGAGAAGAATACTTGACTCCGGTGAAGACGGGGTCATCGATAAAAAAGTGGCTGATTTTTTAAAGGGGAAAAAAGCCCCTAAAACCGTTTTGCCGGAAATGCTTGCCGTAAAAGCTCTGGCGATTATGCGGGAATTTTCTATTACCTCTCTCGTTGTTACCGGGAAGTCCGGCAAACCTGAAGGAACAATACATATTCATGATATACTAAAGGCGGGAATAGCTTGAAAACTTTATTTTTCACAAACGAATACCCTCCTAATGTTTACGGCGGCGCCGGAATACATGTGGAGTATCTTACTAAAGAGCTCAGTAAACGATGTTCTGTCGAAGTAAGATGCTTCGGAGTGAGGCCCCCGGATGGGAATGAAGACGGAGCTATAAGGGTTAAGGCTTATGATTCGGATAAAAACGCTTTTTCCAATGCCCCTGAAGAGCTGAGGTCGCCTTTGAAATCTGTCGATAAAGCGGTTAAGTTTAATATTGACCCCGTTTCTGCCGACATTGTTCATTGTCATACCTGGTACACTCACCTGGCCGGTGTAATGTGCAGGCTTCTCTACGGGACTCCTCTTGTTGTTACTACGCATTCTCTTGAGCCCCTCAGGCCCTGGAAGCGGGACCAGCTCGGACGCGGATACGATTTTTCGAGTTGGGCCGAGCGCTATACACTTGAAAATGCCGATGGTGTTATTGCGGTAAGTGAGGGGACTAAAAAAGATATTCTGGATAATTTTTCTATATCCGCTGATAAGATAAAAGTAATTCCAAACGGAATTGATGTAGATGAATACAAACCCGAAGACGGCACAAAAGAGGCAGCGGATCTGGGACTTGATCCCGATAAGCCGTTTGTGATGTTTGTCGGTCGGGTTACGAGACAAAAAGGTATAACTCATCTTATAAATGCCTTGAAATATATGGACCCGGATATTCAGGCGCTTTTCTGCGCCGGTGCTCCCGATACTCCTGCCATAGCCGAAGAGGTTCGTAGAGCCTATGAGTCCGGTGCGGCAGGCAGGAAGGTTGTATGGATTGAGAAAATGCTTAGTAAAAAGAGTCTTATAAAACTTTATTCTAAAGCCGCCGTATTCTGTTGTCCGTCTATTTATGAACCATTCGGAATAATAAATCTCGAAGCTATGGCCTGCGGCACACCGGTTGTATCAGGAGATCTCGGAGGTATGCGTGAGATCATAATTGAAGGTGTAACCGGGGTGAAAGTACCTGTCGCGCAGTCCAAGGAACCGCCTTTTGAGCCATTAGAGCCGGATGCTTTTTCGCATTCAATGGCAAATGCGGTAAATATGCTTTGCAAAGATGAAGATAGAAGAAAGAAAATGGGTAAAGCCGCAAGGAAACGGGCAGTAGATGGATACAGCTGGAAATCTATTGCGGAAAATGTTCACAGTTATTATCAGGAAATAATCGAATGCCGAAAAAAAAATTGAATAAGGAACGCCCTAAGATTTTGGGGTCGGCGGTAATTGAAGACGTCTATCCTTCCGTTCTTAACGGTCGTTTTGCCGTTAAAAGAATAACCGGAGAAAAAATCGATATCTGGGCCGATATTTTCAGGGAAGGGCACGGAAAATGCGAAGCCAGACTTCTTTACAGAGAAGAAGGCGCTTCCCGGTGGAAGAAATCAGCCATGGGATTTTTCGATAATGATCGCTGGAAAGGCTCATTAACTGCAGGCAGGCCGGGATACCATGAGTTTTGTATAGAGGCCTGGCCGGAAGAGAATCCGAAAAGAATTACCCGTTCTGCGGTCTATCCGCTTTCAGTTGACAGAGAGGCCGCCGGATTCGCGTCATGGTATGAAATGTGGCCGCGTTCACAGGGCCTGCTGGAGGGAGAAAGCGCCACCTTTAAGGATATGGAAAAGCGTATTCCTTATATAACAGAGCTGGGCTTTGATGTAATTTATTTGACTCCGATACATCCTATAGGCCGGACTAAAAGAAAGGGCCCTAATAATAACCCGGTATGTTCTATTAATGATCCGGGATGCCCGTATGCTATCGGTAATGAGGCCGGCGGACACAAAGCTGTAGAACCATCTCTCGGGACACTCAAAGACTTTGAGAGGTTTAATTCCGCGGTAAAAAAGGCGGGTCTGGAAGTGGCTTTGGATATAGCACACACCTGTTCACCGGACCATCCCTATTTAAAGGAACATCCCGAGTGGTTCTTTCATGAGAAAGACGGTACAATAAAATGTGCGGTAAATCCTCCCAAGGTTTATGAAGATATAATTCCTTTCAATTTCTTCTGTGATGATTATGAGGCCCTATGGAACGAAATGCTGAGTATTTTTACCTTCTGGGCAGAAAAAGG
>CAYNYI010000024.1:0-30447 GCA_964401455.1 uncultured Fibrobacterota bacterium | reverse complement strand
GCGACCTACGGATTAGAAATCCGTTGCTCTATCCAGCTGAGCTATGGGTGCGTAAAAAACGTAATTTCAAATCGGGGCGAGAGGATTGGCGCTTTCCTTGCGTTCCTCCGCTTCGCTCCGTCACCGGAAACCGCCGCTGCCTGCAGATGCTCCGGTCACTTTCGTTCCCTTCGCGCAAATGCAAAAGGCTCGGCCTTTCGGCCTCACCGTGGCGGTCGAACCTCCTTTTAAAGCAAGGGTCGGAGGTTCTCATCCTTTGTAATTTCAAATCGGGGCGAGAGGATTCGAACCTCCGACCCTCAGTTCCCAAAACTGATGCGCTAACCGGACTGCGCTACGCCCCGACAGGGCATATAAGATAACTATTTTCCGGCTCTCAGAAAATAAAAATTTTCTCATGCCGGAATCTATTTGTTATTTTAAAATATGGAAAAATTTATGTTTTCAAAAGAAGCCGGTGAGATACTTTCAGAATACGGTACTGTATCGGATTATCTGAAATTAAGAAAGTTTCTTTCTGGTAAATACCCTCCTGAAATATGCGCCGCGATTTCATCTCAGATTGAACTCAGAAAAAACGCGGGTAAAAAATTCAGCCATGCTAATAAAATGTTTTTTGACCGGGAAGGCCTTGAGCAGTCCACACCGGAAAAAGTAGCGGCATATAATGCCTCATTATTTAAAAAAGAAGATGTTGTATTTGAAATATGCAGCGGTATCGGCGCCGATACCGCGGAACTTTCAAAAAGGGTCAGGAAAGTATATTCAGTGGAATCCGACCAGGACAGAATAGAGATCGCCAAAAAAAACGTAGAGGCGGCCGGCTGCCCGGAAAAAGTGGTTTTTATTAATGACAAGTTTGAGGAGGCCATTATTCCGGAGGGAATAACCGCCTTTTACGCGGACCCGTCACGAAGGGAAAAAGGAAAAAGACGGATCGATGTTTTTGAGGGGCAGCCTGATCTTCGGCTTATAATGCGGAGGTTATCCGGATTGCGAGGAATGGTAAAGCTGTCCCCGGCTGCGGATTACGATAAAATAAAAGGATGGGGAAACATCCGTACGGTTTCTCTTGACGGAGAATTAAAGGAACTCCTGTTTCTAAAGGATATGCCCGGCGCCGATAAGACTGCTGTTGTTCTCAGGGAAAACTTAATAAAACCTTCCTTACTCGTCAGCATTGATAAGAAAAATAAGATTTTGGAAATAAGCCCGCCTCTTGATTATATTATCGAACCGGATCCGGCGGTTATCAGAGCGGGACTTGTTGAGGAGTTGGCTGTACTGGAGTCCGCGTCTTTGCTTGATAATAATATCGCCTATATAACTTCAGGGTCGCCGCCCGGGAGCGGCATGTATTCCGGGGTATTCCGGGTCCTGAAAGTATTCGGGTATAGAAAGAAAGAAATTCGTAAATATTTGAAATCATGTGGGATAGAAGCGTTGACAGTAAAAAAACGCGGACTTGACAAAACACCGGAGGCTGTGCTGTCGGAGTTGGGAATAAAAAAACAGGATCCGTCAAAAGTGCTTGTCATATACAGGACCGGCGCCGGTCATACAGCTGTTTTAACAGAGAAGGTAGAGCTATGAAAATTATTTTACCGGTTCTTTTTGCCGCTGTTTTTTGTTATTCTGCGGATACAGTTTCAATTAATGATTCCAACTTCGTGGCGGTGCCGATGACCATTGCGGTTCTTGATTTCGAAGCGAACGGAGTGGATTCTGTAACGGTAAGATCTGTGTCGAATATACTCGGGACACAACTGGCCGGTGAGAAAGAGTACATAATCGTCGAAAGAAGTCAGGTTTCATCAATACTCACAGAGCAGGGGTTTCAACAGACGGGATGCACAAGCACAGACTGCGCTATAGAAATAGGAAAGCTTGTAAGTGCGGAGAAAATTCTCATCGGATCGATAGACCGTCTTGGTGAAAAAATCATTATAAATGCCAAGGTTGTTGACATCACAACCGGGATACTCGAACATGCCGAACATAGAGATGTCGCGGTAGAAAACGAGATGTACGGGGCCTTGAAAGATATGTCTTCTTCGCTTAAGAAAAAACTCGGTGTAAAAGTTGTCGATAAAACAAAGCTGAATTCCGACGGCCCGGTTCCGTTCAGGATCATCCATGAGATAGGAAAGACAATAGAGATGGAGATTGACAGAGCGCTTGGCAACCCTCCTTCTTACGAAAACCGGGAGCCGATTCCTCTGACGCCTCTTATTTCCTCGAAAAAACTTGAGAGTGTTGCGTTGTCATGGGCAGCCTTCGGCACTTCTTTTATTCCGTGTTTCAGCGGAAGGTATTTGTCCGAGAGTAAACAGGGCGCTCTTAAAAACTCAGTCATTGACGCCGGTCTTTTTTCAGGAATATTGCTTGCGGAGATGTTTCCAGAGGCTCCGGGTTCATCGTTTCTTCAAACTGGTTTTTCATTATCCTGGGTTGCGTTTACTGTATTTGACGCCTTTACCTCAAAAACGCTTATAATGGACGAGTATAACATGTCTCTTGAGGCAGCGCGCAAAGAATCACAATTTAATATAAGGGTATGTTATGTTTTTTAAGGTTGTTTACAGAACACTGGTCTCGATAATAATTATTACCGCTTTATTTTTTGCGGCGGCTTTTACCGGAAACATGTTTTTTGACAGAAAAGTCGGGAAAGAAATTTCCGGTCTGTTCCCTGAGACCCCTGCACCGACGAAAACGGTTCATTCTTCTTCTTTTGATTCACTGCCTTTGCCGGTCAGAAGATGGCTTGAGTTCTCAAATATAGAGGGAAAAGAATTCGCAGATTTTATCTCTCTTTCTCAAACGGGTGAAATGCGCCTTTCTCCGGAAGGAGAGTGGCTTAATGCCCGCGCTAAGCAGTACTTCAGGGCCGATACTCCGGCTTTTATCTGGAACGCCGACGTACGGGAAGGTCTTTTTATGAGTTTTTCCGCACGGGATAAATATGAAGAAGGACGCGGAAATATGTGGATAAAGCTGTTTTCTATTTTTACAGTGGCGGACGCAGAGGGACCGGAAATAGACCAGGGGGTCCTGCTTCGTTTTTTAGCTGAAACGATTTGGTTTCCTTCCGCCGCATTGAGAGATTATATAAAGTGGGAAGCAATAGATTCTCTTTCGGCGCGTGCTGTTATAACTCATAACGGGATGTCCGCCCCGGGAGTTTTTAAATTTACACCTGAAGGAAAGGTCAGCGGTTTTTCCGCAATCAGATACTACTCGCGGAAAGAGAGAAGCACCCTTGAAAAATGGGAAGTATCGGTTGATACGGAATCATACAAAAGTTTCGGAGGCCGCTTAATACCGACAAAGGCTTCGGTTACCTGGAAGCTGGAGGAGGGTGATTTTAACTGGTTCAGACTTTTGGTAAATGGCGTGAAATATAACGACGGGGCTTATCACTCTTCCCGGAATTGAAGGTCGTAAATCTTCTTGTAGTATTTATCCATGTTCATAAGCTCATCATGAGTGCCCTCTTCGATTATCCTTCCGTTGTCCACAACCACGATCTTGTCGGCCTGGCGGATTGTCGAAAGCCGGTGGGCCACGATTATGGTAGTGCAGTTGTGTATTAGCCTGTCTATCGCATCCTGGACAAGACGTTCCGATTCTGTGTCAAGCGAAGAGGTGGCCTCATCAAAGATAAGCAGGTCCGGGCTTTTATAAAGGGCGCGCGCTATAGTCAGTCTCTGTCTCTGCCCCCCGGAAAGAGTATTCCCCCGCTCTCCGATAACCGTCTCGTATCCCTCCGGAAGTTTTGAAATGAATTCATGCGCATGGGCTGCCCGGGCGGCTTCTTCAACCCTGTCCATATCGGGGGAGGGATCGCCGTAAGCGATGTTGGCTTTGGCGGTATCATTAAAAAGTATCGATTCCTGAGTCACAATTCCTATATTGTTACGCAGCGAATTAAGTGAGATCTCCCTGATATCTCTGCCGTCCAGAAGTACGCGTCCTTCGTTCGGGTCGTAGAGGCGCGGCACCAGATTTATGATAGTGCTTTTTCCTCCTCCGCTGGCTCCGACAAGAGCGATGATTTCGCCTTTTTTTACTTCGAATGAGATGTTTTTTAAAACTTGCTCTTTCTTTTTGGTATAAGAAAAGCTGACATTCTCAAACGCGATAGAGGTTTTAACGCCGTCAATATTAAAAGCGTTGGGAGACTCTTTGATAGTTGTTTCGCGGTTTAGAAGATTATAAACCCGCTGCGCGATAACAGACCCTTTTTGAAAATTGAGAAATGTATTGTTGAGGCTTTTCAGGGGTTTCATCATTGAAAATAAAAAAGCGAGATACATTACAAAATCGCCCATCGTCATGGGAGAGTCCGGGTTAAGCACCCGGGTTGAAAGAGCGAAAAAAAGCATTCCGATACCTATAGACATATTGAAAAACTCACTGATCGGACCTGAAAGGAGGCTTACTTTGGAGTTTTTTAAAAAGAGTTTTTTCTGGCTTAGAAGTATTTTTTTAAATCTCTCCAGTTCGTATGAATGCCTGTTAAAAGCGAGTATTACTCTTATCCCGGAAAAAGACTCTGCGAGAAAACCCATTACTCTGCTGTTTATATTCTGCATTTTAACAGAGTATCTTTTGAGAGTCTGTGCAAGACGGCCGAGAGTAAGCATGAGTAGCGGCATCGCTATGAGGATGAAAAGAGTCAATTTCAAGTCTATTACCATCAGTATAACAAAAAAGGTTATAACCTGAAAAGAATTTCTTATAAGGTCTATAAGGTTTGTAAGAAGAAGATTTCTTATGCTGCTGACTTCAGACACAAGCCTGTTTATGAGGGTGCCGGTTTTATATTCCGCGAAAAAAGGCATTTCCAGTGACAGTATTTTTGCGTACAGCTCCGAACGGACATCGGTTATTATCTTTATGCTTATATTCGCGAAAATCAGTTTTTGTATGTACTGAGTCAGGGTTTTGATAAAAACGGCCAGTATGTAGGCAGCGGAGAAAATCATAAGAAATTCGATGATTGTGGAATGCCTGTAAATATTTGAGCCGTATTTTTTTATTCGGCTTATATATTCTTTTTTTGACATCTTCAGCGTCAGAAAGCTGCCGGTGTTTTTAGCCGTTTTTTTAAGGTCTCTGTAGAAAAGTGAATATGGGTTGACGGTATCTGCTTTAAGATCACGATTCTTCTGTATAAGCTCTTTTTTGCCGTGTTTTATTACGCCGTCAAAAATGGGTTTCACCATGGCGATGTTAACTGAAGAAAAGATGGTATAAATGAAGATCAGTATAATGCCGGCAGCCATCTGCCAGAGGTACGGGCGAAGGAATTTGAAAATGTTTTTGTAGGTATCCATAAGGGTGCTTGTTTAAAGACTGTAAAATAATCCAATTAGGGTGGCAAAGTAAATTATTATATTCTATGACTATGAAAATAAGCGGTTTTTCTTTTGTTCGTAACGGAATCGGTCTTTATTATCCTGTTGCGGAATCTATTAAATCAATTCTTCCTGTTGTTGATGAATTTATCATAGCTGTAGGTGAGGGATCTCAGGGAGACAAAACCAGAGAAGAGATTGCCGCTATCGGCGACCCGAAAGTTAAGATTATAGACACTGTCTGGGAAGAAAAATATTGTAAAAAAGGTGCTATAAACTCGGTCCAGACCAATATCGCGAAAGAGGCCTGTTCCGGGGACTGGCTTTTCTATCTGCAGGCAGACGAAGTGGTACACGAAAAATATCTTCCGGTTATTGAAAAAAGATGCAGGGACCTTATTAATAATGAAGATGTTGAAGCTTTAATTTTCCGCTATAAACATTTCTGGGGAGACTATAATCATTTTCAGGGCGGACACGGCTGGTACCCGCATGAGATACGCATCATAAGAAACCGGCCGGATATTCACTCCTGGCAGAGCGCGCAGTCTTTCCGGAGGTTCGATTATTTTGAGCATCCCCGTCAGCCTGAGGGGCACTATAAACTTAAGGCGGCGGAAGTTGACGCCGAAGTCTTTCATTATGGATGGGTCAGGCCGCCGCACCTCATGCAGAATAAGCGTAAGGCTCTTGACTCTGTCCACTGGGGAGGGAAAAAGGCTAAAGAATACTATAAAAAAGCGCCGGATTATTTTGATTACGGCCCCCTTGATCTTCTCGAAAAATTCGAAGGGACTCATCCGGCCGTTATGGAGGACATGATTTCGCGGTTCGACTGGGGCGACAAGCTGCAGTATTCCGGAAAGCCGGACCCCGGGCGGGAGAAGCATAAACACGAGACGCTGCGCTGCAGGATTTTGTCATTTATTGAAAAGCATTTTAACGGCGGAAAGCATATTGGAGAGTTTAAAAATTATGAACTGCTGGATGTGTAAATTCAGATTTCCTCATAAAGCCTGCGGAACCTTCCATAAGTAATTTTATGATCCCATTCTTTTTTGACATAGTTTTGTCCGGGTAAATTCAATTCTTCTATATTTTTAAGCTTTTCAATTTCCCGGGCTGCTTTTTCCGGGCTGTCCGCAAAAACGGTATGGTCCCATTTCATATTCCTGACAACATATCTCCCGAGCGCCATGGCTTCCAGGCCGAGTTTTCCTGTTGCGTCATGTTTTGTGAACCGTAAATATATCCGGGACTTGTTTAAAAGACGGGTCATATCGTCATGATTCTGAAAGCCGAGATATTCGAGATTCGGGGGGGGCTTTCTTCCTGTGCCGTCATGGTGTACGATCAGGAACTTCCAGTCCGGGCAGAGAGAAGCGATTTTTTCGATTTCATCAACACAGTAGAAATTTTCATTTATAGAACTCACATAGCCCAAAACACAATTCTCTTCCGGAAAAGGCTCATTGCCGTAAACCAGGTTTGGGACCGGATTTTGAATCACTTCGGATTCTATTCCGATTGAAGCAAGCTCTTTTTGAAGGTTCGGGGAATCACAAATTGTTTTATCGCAGATTGAGGCGCAGAGACGGGCGTTTTCCGGGTCTTTTTGAGCCTCAAGGCAGACATCGCTTCCTATATAGTAATTTATTATTTTTTTGCCCAGCTTTTTAAACATCCGAAGTTCTTGCGGGTTTTTACATGCCCAGAAATAATGGATGATTTTATAGCCGAAGGCTTTTTTGAATTTCTTGAAATTACTGAAGTTGTTCCATTTTCGGTTGACAATTGTTTTGGCTCTTATTGAGTCAAGATTGTCGGCGATAAGGTTTATCCAGGTTTTGACGCCCGTAAGAAGGATTTTCTTTTTTCTCATAGAAATGCTGATTTAAAAATTATATTTATCTGAACAGCAAATATAATTAAATACTTTCCGGAGTCGGGACATCATAGATACTGAAAAACGGGTTCTTCTTCATATTCCCTTTGATTTTACGCACCCTGATTCCGGATCAAAGGTGAGGGCTTCATCTATTGTCAGGGCATTTAAAGAAAAGTATCTCGGAAAAACAGACGTACTATCTCCCGGTTTTTTTGAAGATTATGAATCAGAGCTGAAAAGATTTACAAAAGAGACAGATTTATCGGATTATCGCTACTGTTATTCCGAGCCGGGGACATATCCCCTTAAAAAAGGTGACCATAAATTTTACCGGGCATTGAAAAAAGCGAAAGTGCCGCTCGGTGTTTTTTACAGGGATGCCTGCTGGAAATTTGGAATATGGTCTCCGAGAATGCTCAGGTGCGGTAAAGAAAAGTTTCTGAAGAAATATGAAAAAGACCTTAAAATATACGATAAATATTGTGATACCGTCTTTTTCCCGACAGAAAGTTTTTCCGATGAGATAAGTCTTAAGGTACGGAAAGAAATCTTGCCTCCCGGAGCTTTTACACATAATTTACCTTCCGCATCAGGATATGAAAAGAAGGCATTGATATATGTGGGCGGTCTTAACGATCGTTTCGGTTATGATATAATCCTGAAAATATTCGATCAGCTGAAAAATATTGAAAAGTTCAGGATGATAATAATATGCCGGAAATCCGAACTTGAAGGTTCGGAGAAAAAGCGTATAGAGGAACTGGATAAGGATAAGGTATTATTTGCAAGTTCCGATTTCTCTGGGATAAGTAAATATTATGAAAAAGCTTCTGTTGCTTTAATACCAAGAAAAACGGATAATTATTATAATCATATAGCTTTTCCTGTTAAACTGCCCGAATATTTGTCTTTTGGGCTTCCGGTGGTCTGTACTTCATGTAAAGAACAGAAAAAATTCGTAAATGAGAACGGTTATGGCAAAGCTTGTGAAACTGTAGAAGATATTATTTCTTCGGTAAAAAGTCTGGTTGAAGATGAAAACCTCTATAGCCGCTTTTTTAATAATATAAAAGACACATTTGCCGAAAGTCACTCCTGGCGGTCAAGGGTAGATAAAATAGAGGCAATTCTTACAGAAAGGTTATAGTGAAACATATATGTCATCTCATTTACAGGCATTATTAAGAAAAAATAATAGGCAATGACTTTTTAAAAAAAAACAGAATGACGGAGCTTATAAATCAAATAGAAAGAGATTTATCAAAAAATTATGCCGGTAGACAGGAGTGAAATGATTGATTTTTTAAAGGCCCGCAGCGGTGATCTGCCTTTTGTATCAATCATTGTGCCGACATATAACCGGCGCGATCTTCTCGAATTGACAATAAGATCTTTTCTGAATCAGGATTATCCTGGAAGGTTTAATGTTCTTGTCCTGGACGATGGCGATGATGAAACTGAAGATTTGATAAACGGATTTAATGATGACCGTCTTGTTTATATGCGTACCCCCAGGGTCTGGATCGGGGACAAGCTTAATTACGGAATTAGAAATTCACCGGAGACCGATTTTTATGCCTTGAACGGTAGCGACGATTACACTTCTCCCTCAAGAATATCGGTCCATATTTATATACTTCTGAAGACCGGTAAAAAGTTCTCCGGAGCAAATGCCTCTCTTTTTGCGAATGTCGCCGATGAGAGTATGTGGCTCTTTAAAAAGCCCGAAGATGATCCGAGATTGCTGGCATGCGGAACGACTTTCGGTTTTTCCAGAGAAGTCTGGGAAAAGGCGGGAGGTTTTATTACCGGATGGCATAAATCAGGTAATGATAATTTTTTTCTTGAAAATGTTTTAAAAGCGGGACTCAAAGACGAAATAGCCCTCATTGATGATTTTTTTCCTGAGTTTCACCGGGAAGTAATTTGTCTTCATCACGGGGCCAATGTGTCGAATCGTTTTTTCTTCAGGCATTTTTACAAAGAGACTAAGAGTTATAAAGCTTTTTCCGGAGATGTGCGGGATTTTCTCGGAAATGACTATAAGGCCTTTAGGCTTCTCAAAGAAAAAACGGTAAAAAAACTTATAAACACCGATCTTGTTATAAATTGTAAGGCACCGGAAAAAAACGCGGATAATATTATTAAGTTAATTGAGAATTTGAACCGTGATTGCCCCGGCGGGCGGGTTTTTCTTAATTTTCCGTGCAGGAGCAATCCTGATATTTTAGGAAAAGCCGCCGCAGGAAATGTTATTATTAAAAAGGAGTCATACAAGACGCCCGGTTTCTGGAATTTCAAGAATGAGTTCAGCAATCATCTTGTTATGTCTCTTTCAGACTCGCATGATGCTGAAAGCTTTGATTTTAAAAGAATCATAACGGAGTTTTTAGAATCGGGGTATGCAGCCGGAATCCTTAATTCATCAAGTTTGCCTGTTGCCCTGTCACTTTCCGGAAATAAGATTATTCTGAATGAAAAGCCCGGTGCGACAACTCATTTCGCAGACCATGAATCGATTTTATTTCATAGAAACATTATCAGTTTTTTTACAGACAAAGGCTATGTTTTTTATTCCGGTTTTTTCCGCAGTCTTAATTTGTCGCTACTTGCTGCGCTTTCGGGAATACCTCTTCTTAATATCCCGATAGAAAGCGGTAGAAAGATGTGTTGCCTGCAAATAAATCCTGAAAGCGCGGATAGAATTCTTTTCCGCATAAAAAACGGGATTGACATACAGGCAGAAGAAGATGACAAATCGTCGACAATTATTCGATATTGGAAAGTCCTTAAAAGATTGAGACATACTTTGAGGCTAAAAAAAAGGATGCGGCGATTTTACGGAGAAAGGAAGGCAATAATAAAAAAATTGTCAGGTTTTTTTCCCGGAAGGTTTAAGGGCTGAAAGAAATCTCCGCAGCCTGCCCGGAGCTTCTCGCTTTCTCTTTTTCATCTGTTCCGGGCTTTCTGATTTGTTATATTTGATACTCCATTCGCGGATTGCCTTTTCCTGATTACCTTCCGCTCCGATTTCTGTCCAGAATTTTTTTAAATTTTCCACCGCACTTTCAACTCTGAATTCCATTTTTCGAGGTTTGTCTTTAAGAAACAGTTTGATATTGGTATTAACTGTATCATAGTAGTCTAAGGCGGTATTCAAATCTATTTCAAAGGAATTGTTTGAAGATATTATCTGTCTGTGAAAAGCTCTTATAATACCGTGCGGAGCTCTTTTTAAAAAACTCTCTGCTGTTTTTGTCCGGTTTCGTATAAGGTGTACATAAAAGGCGTCTTTTTTGTATTTGGCTTCTAGTTTACCCAAAAACCATGAAAGCCTGTTGTCGGCTTCTATGTGGTTTTCAGGGTAAGAAATCCGCTCTTCGCCGGTTTTTCCTCTTTTTTACTCATGTCCGCAGGAAAAGTTTTCGATATGCCTGCAGGACTCGATAAAAGTTTTCGATCCGCACCGTCCGCAATTCAGTATAAAAACATTCATTTTTTTATCGAAATAAACGTTGTAATGAATCTTTTTGAATTTAGATGATGTCTTTGAAAATAAATAATTTTCAAGCGTGTGAAAAACGTAATTTTATACTAAGATTATTTTTATATATGCGCATGTGTTCGTTACCGGAGGCCCAGTAATTGGGAACAGAGCCGATAAAATAGGAGCCTTTTTTTATTTGGTCTATCAATTTAAAGTCGTCCACATGTTCAAGGACTTCGCAGGCTATAGAAGCATCATAGTCATATTGTCTTTTCTTAAGCTCATAGCAGCTGTGTATGAAAAAATTTTCTTTCCATTCCGGAATATCTGCCTTTGCTTTTGCGATACCCGTAGAGCTTATATCGAAACCTTTGTAATGACTATATCCGTATTTTTTCAGCAAAGACGCCAGGTTTCCCATTCCGCACCCGATATCAAGGATATTTAAATTTTTTCCGTTGATTGAGTTCAGATGTCCCAACACGGAATAATAAACCGGCATGAGATTGTCGACAGGATAGGGCGAGTCGTATTTTTTTTCATAATAATCTCTGTCGAGCTCTTTTTTTTTCTGAATTCGGTACACCGCGCCATTTTTCAGATGATTTTTTCACTTTCCTAAAACCCTTTTATAAAACCTGATTACTTCGGCTGTATCATTTTCCATGAAAAAATTATTGTAGGACCCCAAAATGTTTTTTTCGGCAGTTTCAATTTGCCGGGTGTGAACATTTTCCCATCCTTTAAGAATGAGACCGGACTTGTGCTTACAGATATATGAAGCTGTCGCTTCGGCTTCAGGATTTACAATTGAGGGAAGACCGCAGGCGGCATATTCGAATATTTTATTCGGAATTGTGAATTTCTGATAGGGAGCGGCCTCTGCCGCGAGAACTGACAGCCCGGCGTCGTAATAAGGCATTTTTTTGTAGAGTTTTTTTAGCGGGAGCGGGGTATAAATCCTGATTTTTTCCGGATTGAGAGCTTTATAGTCATAGTAAATTTTCTTATGGCTGTCGCTTTTCATGTTATATATAGTTGAAGAATAGATGTCCAGTCTATGCCCCCGGCTAAGCGCCTCCTTAAAATAAGGGATATAGTTTCTATGGTGTCCCGGCGAAGAGTGCATTCCACCCTGGTAAACCAGTCTGAGACTTTTCCCCCTTCTTATTTTTTTTAATAACGATCTCATTTTGAGGCCGGCAACAGAAAAATTAACGGTATTTTTATTTGGTTTGCTATAGATGATTACGGAAGGGGATTCTGGGTTATGTTTAATTGCCTCTCCGGCTTCTTTAGAAACAAAGACAAACCCGTCAGCATATTTTTGGCAGAAATCTTCCTCTTTTTTTTGCTGTTCGTCAAGATTTATGTACTGAAGAGTTCCGTGATCATGAATGTCGTGTATAACTTTCAGTCCGGGTATGGAGTTCTTGCAATTTATAGCCAGAAAACATTGTGTGTCGGGGAAATTATGGCAGTGGATCAGGTCAATGCCCTCTTTCTTCAGTATTCTGATAAGGCTTTTTGTATCTTTTATTCCGTATGTAATGTCTTTGAAAGCATTTTTCAGCAATGAGGAATGGGTCTCTCTGGAGAGATCTGTGTCAGAGGTTATTCCATAGACTTCGATTCCCGCATTTTTTAATGCGGTGGCTTGTTTTACGGCTCTGGTGCAGAAAGAATTCTGGAAAAATGCGATTTTCATAATTTATCGTTAAGATAATAAATATCGTCTGTCTGTGTTTTTAAAATGTGTCAAGCTCTCTGATACTCTTCGGTTTTCCGTTTTTTATAAGTTATATTATTTGCCATGAAAAAAATCTGCCATGTAATCTTCAAACACCCTCCTCTTGACGGCAGGGTCTTTTATAAGGAGCTCCAAAGCCTGAGGGAAAACGGGTTGTATCAACTCATGCTCGCGGTCCCGCAATTGAATTCTTCTTCTATCGGCCGAAGAAAGGAGATTCCGCTTTCCGGTTTTCCAAAGGATTTTGTTTATGAGGGAATAAAATTTATTCCTTATTCATATAAAAGAAAAGTCCCGAAACAATTCGGACTCCGTCGCAAAACGGCGGTGAAAAGCCTGGTTGCCGCTCTCATGGAAGCCGATGCGGAAGTTTATCATTTTCATGAAGATGAAGTCTGCATTAAGGCCGCGGCCGAGTTAAAGAGAAAAAGGCCGGAGAAAAAGATTATCTTTGATTTTCACGAGATGTATCTTTTTCAATACAGAGAAGATCCGTCCAAAACTCACCGTCTTCCTGAATATATTGACTTTGAAAACAAGATCATAAGTACAGCCGATGCCGTAATTACCGTGAGTCCTTTTATTTCCGATTATTTCAAGACCCTTGGAGCCGACAATGTTTTTACCGTTATGAACAGTCAGTCTGATAAGATACTCGGAACTTCTGGCGGGGAAAGTAAAGAAAAAAAAGAAGCCCCCTTTACGGTAGTACATGAAGGCAGTATGAAATTTGACCGCGGGTTGAAACTTTTTCTTGAGACCGTTCTCTTGTCCCGTCCTGAAATCAGGTTTAAGATAATCGGCGACATCCCCCCGGCAGAGTCTGAATATTTAAAGTCCCATAAAAATTACAATGAATTAAAAAACAGAGTGGAAGTGACCGGATTTTTACCATATAAAGAGATGTCTCTGCATTTAAAAACAGCGTCTATAGGCATTGATTTCCGCACATCAATGAACGCGCAGTCAGGTATCGCTAATAAATTTTTTGATTACCTGGCTTTCGGGCTCCCGGTTATAGGTCTTAAAAATCTTTCTTCCGACAGGTTTTTTGATAAATACGGTTTCGGTTATTCTATTCAGGAAGCTTCCCCGCAAAAAGCAGCGGAAAAAATAAACACTCTTTACAACGATCCGGAAAAAATGAAAGAGATGTCGGAGGCTTCAAGGCTGGCGTTCACGGAAGAATTAAACTGGGAAAACCAATTCGAAAAACTATTGTCCGCATATCAGAGTTTATGAAAAAAGTCCTTGTAATTTCTTATTATTTTCCTCCTGCGGGCGGGCCCGGTGTCCAGCGGGTTTTAAAGTTTGTAAAATATCTGCCGGAATTCGGTTATATGCCTGTTGTTGTTTGTGGGCCGGAATCCGGATATTCCAATGACAATTCTCTGATAAAAGACATCCCGGCCGGGACAAAATTATACAGAATAAGCGACCCCGGAGTCTTTATTCCCGGAGAAATCCGCAAGCTTTTACGCTTTCTTTTTATTCCTGACAGGCAGTCGTTCTGGTCCGGCCGGGTCTCCAGAAAATTGAAAAATATTATGCAGAGAGAAAAGCCGGACATTATTTTCTCTTCTTCTCCTCCGCATTCGATTCATGAAGCCGCAAGAAGAGCGTCGGAAGCAAGCGGGATTCCTTTTATTGCCGATTTCAGAGATGAGTGGAGCTCCGACCCCGATTTTGAAAGACGGGAAGCGGTTAAAAAACAGATGAAAATGGAAACAGGAATACTGGAAGAGTGTTCAGCCCTCACAACCGTCACAGAGGATGCCGTAAGGAACTTCACGGAAAAAGGCTGCAGCAGGGCATATCTTGTTCACAATGGTTATGATATGGACGATATGGGAACCGCGCATGCTGAACTTTCCAAAAATGAGTCTGAAAAATTAGAAATTACATATTCCGGACGTTTCACCCGAAAAAGCACTCCTTTGATGTTTTTGAATTCTCTTCAAACGGTCATCAGAAAAAAGCCGGAATTTAAAAGAAAAATAATAATTACTATTGCAGGTCCGAATGGCAACAGAAAGTGGGTCGAAAATTTTCCTGAACTTGAGGACGTATTGAATTTTCCAGGCTATTTGCCTCATGAGCGGTGTATAGAACTTATGAAAAAATCGGATATTCTCCTTCTCCTCTGCGGTAATACCGAAAAATCCGAGATACTTCCAGCGAAGATGTTCGAGTATATGGCACTTGGAAAACCGGTTCTTGCTTCTGTCAGGTATAAAAAAGAATGTTCAGAAATCCTGAATAAATACGGCAGGTCTTTTATTATGGCCGGTGAGGACCCCGAAATGCTTGGAGATTTTTTAGAAAAAAGCTTATCAAATAAATCGGAAGGAAAAGAGCTATTGCCCGCTCGGGTAAATATGGGTTTCATAGAGACGTTCAGCCGCCGAAGGCTTACAGAAAAGCTGGCCGGTATTTTCGATGAATTCACCGGGGAGAAAAAATGAACACCGCCTATGTGCATACCGGTCTGTGGCCGTCAAATTCTCCGAGTATTACGTTTTCTACAATGACGGCAGCGGCGCTTGCGGATTTGGGCGAATGCCGTTTTTATATAAAAAAAAACTCACGGGAAAAAGACAGTTCGGTTTTTAGAAACGTTTTCGGCTTTGACCTCCCTGAAGGGCTCCGGATAAAAGATCCCGGGCGGGGCGGTCTTTTTTTTACTAACAAACTTTTCTTCAGACGGACGGCTTCGGAGATAATTAACGCAGCTCAATCCGGAGAGGTTGACGCTGTCATAAGCCGTAATCCGGGTTTTCTCCCCTCTCTTTACAGAATCAAAAAAGAAACCGGTATTCCGGTATTTTATGAGACCCATGATTTTTTCGGGGAACCGAAAAAAAGGTATGAGGGACGAGTGCCGGCAAAGTCCCTGAAATGGAAGGACAACGAAAAAAAATATTTCCCGCTTATTAGCGGTATAATCTGTCTTCATGAAACACAGAAAAGAAAAATATCAGAACATTATCCGGACATATCATTTTTCACCGCCCGGACAGGGCTCGTCATTAAGCCCGAAAAACGCCCCCCCCCGGTCAGGAAAAAAAAGCTGATTTATACCGGTTCTTTCGACGCTCACAAAGGAGTGGCGCTGTTCCTGCGGGCGGCGGCTCTTTCTGAAAGCGCGCCGGATATAGTGCTTGCAGGAGGTAAAACACCTGACGAAGTACGGGCGGCGAACGTCCTTGCGGCGGAGCTTTATGATTCAAGAAAAGTTACTGTAACAGGATGGCTCGACAAAACATCTTTAAGGAATATTATGGATGAGTGTTCGGCCGGTGTTCTCCCTCTGGAAGATACTTATTTCAACAGATATCTTACATCACCTCTTAAGCTTTTTGATTATTATGAAGCTCTTTTGCCGGTTATTGCTTCAGACCTGGATTCTCTCAGGGAGTTGACATTCGGCGGTAAAACCGGTATATTATTCAGCCCCGGAAAAGAAGAAGGTCTTGCGGCGGCTTTTGACAGTTTTTTCTCTGCCGAAAATACCGCGAAACGGGCTGTTTCTTTTATAAGAAATATTCAGGAAGACCTCAGCTGGAGAACCCGCGCCCAAAAAATCCGGGATATTATAAAGGAGAACACAGATTGATTTTAAGGCGGTTTTTATCTGACACCCCTGATAAAACCATCGTACAGATGTTCCGCTATGTTTTCGCGGGGGCCCTCGCGTTTATTACAGACTTCGGCCTGCTCGTTTTTTTTACTGAAATTTCGGGGATACACTATCTTGTTTCCGCGGCGCTTTCTTTCTGTGTTGCAGTTACCGTAAGTTATGTTATGTGTACGAAATGGGTTTTCCATAAGCGGAGACTGGAAAATGTCCGGGCGGAGTTTACGGTTTTTTTTATTATAGGAGCGGTCGGTCTTTTTTTAAACGAAGCGGTCCTTTATTTCTTAACCGAAAACGCTTCTCTTCATTATATGGTGTCAAAAATATTCTCATCCCTGATTGTTTCATCATGGAATTTTTTCGGAAAAAAATATATCCTTTACAACTGAGGAAGAATGAAAAGAATATCAGCAGTAATCATAACCAGGAATGAGGAAAAGAATATCGCAAGATGTGTGAGGTCTCTTAAGTTCGCGGATGAGGTTCTTGTGGCCGATACCGGTTCGACAGACAGGACTGTCGAAATAGCGTCCGCTCTCGGCTGCAGTACTTTCGAAATTCCCTGGGAAGGCGGTTTTGGTCCGGTAAAAAAGAAAGCGGTGGGAAAAGCCGGTAATGAGTGGATCTTGTCTGTGGACGCGGATGAGGCTGTCAGTCCGGAACTCGCCAGGAAAATTTCTGATTTACCCGAAGACAGCGACCGGAGCGGGTACAATATTAAACGGAGATCTTTTTATCTCGGGAGGGAGATAAAGTTTTCCGGATGGGGTTCAGATTATCCGCTCAGGCTGTTTAACAGAAAAAAAGGTAATTTTAACGATCTTCCTGTGCATGAGTTTGCCGAATGTGAAGGGCCGGTTGAACGGATTTACGAGCCTTTAATGCACTATACATATCCGGACCTCAAGACCCATGTCGAAAAAATGATAAGATACGCTGAGATTTCTGCAGGAATTTTGAGTAAAGAAAAAAAGAGATATTCTGCCCCGGGCTCTTTTATGCGGGCGGTCCTGAAATTCAAGAAAATGTACTTTTTAAAGGCCGGTTTTCTGGATGGGCGGGAAGGCTTTATTCTGGCCCTCGTTTCGGCATTCGGGATTTTTTATAAATACTCCTCGGTTAAGCCGGCAGAAACGGAAACCGATTAATGTTTCCTATTCGTGACGAAAACCCGACTCTTCATACTTCTTTTGTTACTTTTCTGATCGTAGCGGTAAACGCTTCTGTCTGGATCTTTTACCAGCACGCGGGTTTCGGGGCGGGTTTTTTTGAGTCAATATGTTCCGGCGGACTAATTCCCGCTGAAATCCTGGGAACAGCCGCAGCCGGCGACAGGATACCGCTTGGAGAAAGAGCTGTTTGTGTTCTTTCGGGAAACCGGGGAATTTTTCCGGTTTTTTCTCATATGTTTATGCATGGCGGATGGTTCCATATAATAACCAATATGTGGTTTCTGCTTATTTTCGGAGATAATGTCGAAGACAGTATGGGGCATGGGCGTTTTTTGTTCTTTTATGTATTATGCGGCCTCGGCGCGGCGGCGGTCCAGACAGCCTTTAACCCCGGTAGCAGGATTCCCATGGTGGGAGCTTCCGGAGCTATCGGGGGGGTAATGGGAGCATATGCTGTGCTTTTCCCGAGAGCCCCCGTTCATGTTCTTGTTTTTCTCGGATTTTTCTTTTTCAGGGTAATTATGCCCGCGTTTATGATGCTTGCCTACTGGTTTCTTCTGCAGGTGATCGGCGGGATACCGTCCGCAGGTTCAGAAACGGGCGGTGTAGCTTTCTGGGCGCATATAGGAGGTTTTATTACGGGAGTTGTTCTTATTAAAATATTCTGTGTGACAGGAAGGCTCGAAAACTGCAGACAGAAAAAGGGACATACTTCCCGCATTATCAGCAGATTCGATAATACATTTTATGAATAATCACGCGGAAAATAATTTATCTTTAAAAAAACGGTTTATTGATTTTTCCGCGGAGGCCTCATGAAAAGAACCGCCATCTTAATTTTTATTCTTGCCGCCTTTACTTTTTCTGCCGAAAATTCTGTAGGCGTGATGCCTTTCACAAACGGGAGTATCGCGGAAAAAGAATCTATGGAGCCTCTCAGAAAAGGCCTTGCCCAGATGATGACCACGGAGCTTTCTAAAATAGAGGCGCTGAAAATCATTGAAAGAACCGACCTTGAGACAGTGATAAAAGAACTCGGCCTTTCCATGAGCGGTATGGTTGACGAATCTTCCCTTCAGGAGGCCGGAAAACTTCTCGGCGCCGATCTTCTGATGCTCGGGACATTTAATAACAGTTTCGGCGGAAAAATCCGGATAGACGCCCGTCTTGTGAAGGTCGAAACCGGAGAAAACCTTAAGGCCGAGGAAGTAACAGGGAAAACAAAGCACCTTTTTAAACTTGTAAGCAAACTTTCTTTTAAAATAGCCGATGAGCTTGACATCAGTCTTTCGGGAAAAGAAAAGAAAAATCTGAAAAAATCTGAAAATGAGGATTTTAACGCGCTGATGTATTTTTCTAAAGGCCTTGAAGCCGAGGATGAGGGCAATTATGAAAAAGCCAGGGATATGTATAAAAAGGCCCTGAAAGAAAATAAAGATTACAAAAGCGCACGTAAAAGGTTTGAAGCGGTTTCCGGAAAAATTTCAGAATAGACGAATTTTATTGAAACAGAAGAATTATTTTTATTTATTCTAAGAAGAAACAGATTCTACGTGTGTATTCCAGGAGGAAATAATGAACGGAAAATATGTATTGATTTCTCTTGTTTTGTTAGCGTTTTCCGTTTTTTCGCAGGACGCGGAAAAGCCGGACAATGCAACCGGGGTAATTTCGGCCGGTTCTGAAAAATCCGCAACAAAACAGGAAACAGAAGAATCGGCTTCATCTTCGCAGAGAGCTGATATACAACCTCTTTTGAAGACGGTAAAGAGTAATTTTAAAGCGGGCAATTACGGGGCCGCGGACAAGGCCGTGGATATGGCGCTTGAACTCCAGCCGGATGATTATGAGGCGGTAAAATACAAGGGGATGATTTCGGTTAAAAAGGGTGATATGGAAACTGCCGGTAAGTTTCTGGAGAGCGCTCTTACCGCCGGGGCAGAGGACTCCGAGCTTGATTTTTACTATGCGGCTTATCTTGAAAAAACGGGAAAATACATAAAAGCCGAAGAGGTTTTGAGCGGATATGAAAAATACGGAATATTCGATTCATACAGAGGAAAGATGAAGACCTATCTCGGATATGTAAGCGACAAGGCCGCTAAAAAAAGGGCAAAAGAAGCTGTCTCCGCCGAGAAGTCCATCGCAGGAGAGATAAGGCCAAATACAGTTTCTGTTGTTTCTTTTGTGAACAAAGGCGGCGAAGATGATTACTCGGTTCTCAGTAAAGGTCTGGCGGAAATGATCGCGACGGACCTTTCTCAGGTTGAAAGGCTTACTGTTGTTGAGCGTGTACAGATGCAGGCGCTCGTAGATGAAATGGCTCTCGGACAGACCGGTTTGATAGAAGAAGGAAATGCCGTCAAAGTCGGAAAAATACTCGGAGCCGAAAAAGTAGTCAACGGGGCGTTTTTTGTTAAAGAGAATAATATTAAAATGATGGCCGGAATGGCCGATGTAAAGGTTGGCACGGCTAAATCTGCCGGAAAAGCCGAAGGCAGTCTTGAGGAAATATTCAAACTGGAGAAGGATCTTGTCTTCAATATTATAAAAGAGATGGGGATAGTTCTGACCGATTCGGAGCGAGAAGCGGTGGAAAAAATCCCGACAGAAAATGTCCTGGCTTTTCTTGCATATTCAAAAGGTCTGGATGCGGAAGACAGGGGCGATTATTCGGCCGCGGCGGATTTCTATTCGCAGGCGGCGAAAGAAGACCCGGAATTCAGGAAGGCTTCCGAGTCCGCCGAAGACGCTTCTCTTAAATCCGCCGCGCAGTCTTCCAAAGACCTGACATCCGTCAAGAAACCCGCTGCAGCCGTGTCCTCTCAGATTACAACTCCTGTTGTAACAGTCGGTTCAATAAACATATCCGCTCAGGGGAGCGGTTCGCTGTCCGCTTTAAATACTGTCAATTCATCTTTTATGCCTGAAATAGAGATAGGAAAAACCCTTTTGACACAGTCTGTAACCGAAATAGAAGGCCAGACAGAGGGAGGTGTTTCATATACCGACTCTTATAACATAGGTTTCGGCGGCGGAACGAAAGATGTTGATGTTAAAGCGCCCATACCGGAGCAGTTCTGAATATGAAAATACGGAGGAATATTCATATGAAATTATTATTGACGATTTACTTTTTTATTGCCGTCTGGACGAGTGCCGGGAGCGGCTTTGTCAGGGGAAGAAACCTGGACGGCGGTCTCTATTTCAAAACGGTCGGTGTCGGTGATAACCGTATCACGATGCTCGCTTTGCCGTCTGCTTATTCCTGGGCATTCAGCCCGGAGCTTTCTCTCGATGCGGTTGCTGCCCCCGCTTTTGCCTTATCCAGCCTGGAAGAATCATCGGTTTTCAGACTTGCCGGAACAAAGGTCCGGGCAGCTTATAATTACAAGGACATGGCCCTTGGAACATTCGGAATTAAAATTCCGACAGGGCTTAATCAGTTCAGTTCAAGCCAGATAGTGACAGTTGGAAACGCTTCTACAAGACAGCTTAATATCAGATACGCCGACCTCTTCAACGCTCTTGACATTAGTGCCGGTGTCGCCTCGAGTATTCCTTTTGAAAACATCGGGCCCGGCGATCTCAGTCTGGGGCTTGGTCTTTCGACCCTTTTTAAAGGGGCGTATCAGCCTTTGGAAGAAGCCGATTTGAAATATAACCCGGCGAATGAATTCAACATCGCCCTGGCCGGTGAATATGTTTTTATCGCCGCCGACAGGCAAATAACCGCACTTCTTGATCTCGGGTTCACGATTTACGGAAAAAGTGAAGGGACAGGCGGAGAAGAGATTAATCCGGGAAATAAATTCAACTGGGCCCTTTCCGGGAACACGAAACTATTGCCGGAAATTCCCGTAAATGTCCGGCTTGCCAATTACAGAATCGGAGCGCCCGAGGTAGAGAAAGTTGGAGAAACAGGTAAGGCGGCGAGCGATCTTGTTTTTTCAGTCAAAGCCGGTTTGCCTGTGTTACCGGATTATTCGTCTTATGGAACACTGACTCTTGCGGGTTATGAGGGAGGCGGAGCATTAAGCTATGGAGACGCCTTTATTTTCGGAATAGGAGGCGGAGGCTCAATGAGGCTGAACGAGAATATGTTCGCGCGTGCGGGTCTCGGGCTTGATTTCGGTTCGCTTGAAGATGACGGTATTTTCGGTTTACGGATTGACGGCGGTGTTTCGTACAGATTTTAAGGGAGAATTTTGCCATGAAATATTTAAAATTATTTTTTCTAATGACCTTTTTACTGTCGGTTTTTTGCGGCAGGTCTCCCGTTGACGAGGGAAACAAAACCTCCGGTCTGAAGACTATTTCAATTAACTCATCAGATATCTGCACGGAGGATTTATCTAAAATTCCGGGATATGCGGCATATGAGGACTTTGTTGCCAGAAGCGGTTCTGTTAATGCGGATGTTCAGAAATCGTCTCTTATGAAAACCTCTGCTAAAATCGACTTCAGCAAAGCAAAAGTCGCTGTTGTATGGCACGACCTGGAATATTTTCATCAGGCATATATTGATGATTATGCGAATTTTTATTGTAACCAACTTCAAAGCATGCATGAGTCATTTAAAGGAAGAGACCCTCTTGATTTTGACGATGTTGCGTCCGGTGTTCATGAATTTCTCTATTATGATGTTGTATATACCGGCTCTCTAAAAAAATCCGGTGATTATGTTGAGGGGACTGTTTCTGTAAAACCCGGGATTAACGTTGTTTATATTGGTTTTCTTAACAGCGCCGGGGAAATGTTTCATACTACATATGCCACGTATTATTATTTATCGGGTCTAAGCGGGATGGAATATTCTGAATATGCGGACGGCTGGGACGAGTCTTCCTCCGGCGAGATTTGGTGGCCGGAAATGTATATGGAAAGTTTTGAGCCCGCAAATGACGGGACAACAGACGACGGGGCATTCGGAAGTTACAATAGTTTCACTTATTATTCTCTGCCCGGCTCCGGTATTATGATTGGGATTCCAAAAGACTATGTGGATTATCAATGCGCCTCTTTAGCGTATTATTATCCTTAATAAATATTTAAAAACGGTACCAAAGCTATTAGATCAGATTCTGTCTGTCGGATTTAACCACGACATCCCACATATATTCCATCCGGTCGTACCAGAAGGAAAAGTATGACTTGTCTTCAGAGGTTGAGCAAAGGGTGTTTTGCTTAAGTTTTAATGCTGTAATCGCCTCTCTCGCGTCTTTTTTCTTTCCCTGCTTGAGCAGCACCGCAAAAGAATAATAATGGGTTTCCATTATCTGCCTGTTCCGGAAATTTTCCGGATGGTTTATTATTTTATTACACCATTCAAGACCGTTCTTATGAAGATTTTCTTCCTCTTCGGGGGGGGCGAAATAAGCGGCGACAAAGTTAAATTTGGCAAGATCAAATACTCTGACTTTTTCATGATCAAAAGAAAGAGCGTTCAGGCTTTCAAGCAATAACCTGTAAGTGATATAGGCTTTATCATCCTTTCTCGGCACCGAAAGGTCGAGTTGGTCGTTTTCATAAATATTTTGTATGATTTTTTTCCGCCTGCCGGCGGTCTTTGAAAGGAGTAGCTGGCTGTCTGAGTCAAGGTTTGACTTTTTAAAGTTTTCCCCGTGTATTATTGAGAAACTTTCAATTTGCCATGAGGCGAAATAGCATTCGGGGCAGACATTAATCAGGTTTTCATAATAATGGATTTTATCGCCGGTTTCTGTGTTATTGAAAGAGGGTAACAGTTCATCTTCTTTCCATTTATTTTGGAAGTTTTTTTCTATGAGGACTTGCTCTTCAAAAGGATGAAAACCGCAGACATCACATTTCAGAGAGAAGGCCGTATAGTTCTTATAGCCGGGCCGCCCGTATTCCAGGAGTTTTTCGGTAGCGTTTTCGGTCTCCCTTTCAAACTGTTCTTCATCCTTATAGAAGGTGATATTTTCTCCGACACCCGCAGCCTGTAAAAGCTCAAGAGTTTCCTTTCTGACATTAATAAAAATCAGCCGACCCTTATTTTCGGATATTTTATTGGCGAGGTTTTTTATTACCTTAAGCATTCCCTGGTCTATGAGTCTGACCATGAGAAAGTTTAAAACAACTTTCGGAGGATTTTTTGAAATTATTTTATTTATCTGAATACGAAAGGCGGGGAAATCCCGGAAATACAAATCACTGTCGAAATCGACAAAATCAAACCCTGATTTTACTCTGAATTCTGTACCCATAAAAATAAAAATAAATTAAAAACGGATGCTTTTCAAGAAAAAGCACCCGTAATTGTATGTAAAGATCATTTTCTGAGAAGAGATCTAGTTTTCAGAAGGATAGACTGAAACTTTTTTGCGTTTCTTACCCATTCTCTCGAAAGCGATATTTCCGTCTGTTTTTGCGAAAAGAGTATCGTCTTTTCCTTTCCCGACATTTGTTCCGGGATGAATGACTGTTCCCTTCTGGCGCATAATAATCGTGCCTCCGGTTACAAATTCTCCGCCGAATCTTTTTACTCCGAGAAACTGTGCATTACTGTCGCGGCCGTTTTTAGAACTTCCGACTCCTTTTTTGTGAGCCATATCCTACCCCTTTATTTCTGTTATTTCAAGCTCGGTGTACTGTTGTCTGTGGCCTTTCTTGAGCCTGTAGTCTTTTCTTCTTTTATGTTTATAAAGCATTTTCTTCTTGCCCTTGCCTGCTCCGACAACCTTTGCCTTGACCGAGGCGCCTTCTACATTGGGGGTTCCCACCTTGACCTTGTCTTTTTCCGAGACAAGAAGAACTTCACTGATCTGAATCTCGGAGCCGTCTTTTTCTTCCAAAAGCTCCGTGCGGATTTTATCGCCTTTTCGGACCTTGTACTGGTGGCCCGCGATGTTAATAATAGAGTACATAATCCCGTTTCCTGAAATAAGTTAATCTGCCTCAAAAAAGCGGATACAAGATAATAAATTAATAACACCCGCGTCAAGTATCATTTTTTGTTTGACTATATTTTCGGTCGGAGTTATTTTATTGTTTCTTTATATAGGAACACTGAAAGGAGTTATTTATGAGCGAAATTAAAATAACACTCAGAGAAGATGAAATTCCTCGTCAATGGTACAATATCGCTG
Organism: uncultured Fibrobacterota bacterium; assembly: GCA_964401455.1. Classification (GTDB taxonomy): domain Bacteria; phylum Fibrobacterota; class OXYB2-FULL-49-7; order CAYNYI01; family CAYNYI01; genus CAYNYI01. The sequence goes on along the minus strand of CAYNYI010000024.1, from coordinate 6,038 downwards.
CGGATCTTCCCACTCCAATGCAGCCGCCGCTCGGTCCCGACGGAAATCCGATTTCTCCGGATATGCTTGCGCCGGTTTTTCCCATGAATCTCATTGAACAGGAAGTTTCTACCGAGCGGTGGATAGATATTCCCGAGGAAATTCTTTCGATCCTTTACAGGTGGAGGCCTTCTCCTTTACGCAGGGCGGTTTTTCTCGAGAAACATCTCAATACACCCGCCAGGATATATTATAAGGACGAAAGCGTTAGCCCTCCGGGAAGCCACAAGCCGAATACAGCTATTCCACAGGCCTGGTATAACAAACAGTTCGGTATCGAGAAGCTCACAACAGAAACCGGAGCCGGCCAATGGGGCAGCGCGCTTTCTTTCGCATGCAGCCTTATCGGACTTGAATGCAAGGTCTTTATGGTCCGCATAAGCTTCGACCAGAAGCCTTTCAGGAAAATAATGATGCAGACATGGGGCGGAAAATGTGTTGCCAGCCCGAGCTCTGAGACCCGGGCAGGCAGAGATATACTTGCTAAAACTCCGGATACGCCGGGAAGTCTCGGCATTGCAATCAGTGAAGCGGTAGAACAGGCCGTTACCGATAAATCCGGAAAAACAAGATATTCTCTGGGCAGCGTTCTCAACCATGTTATGCTCCATCAGACAATAATGGGTCTTGAGGCCAAGAAGCAGCTCGAAAAGGCCGGCGAAAAGAAAGTTGATGCGGTTGTCGGATGCGCCGGCGGGGGAAGTAATTTCGCAGGGCTCGCCTTTCCTTTTGCGCAGGACAAGATAAACGGGGCCGAAATAGATATTATTCCCGTTGAACCCGAATCCTGCCCCACGATGACAAAGGCGCCTTTCACTTATGATTTCGGCGATACGGCAAAGATGACTCCCCTTCTTCCGATGCATACGCTCGGCCACAATTTTGTACCTCCCCCGATTCATGCCGGAGGCCTCCGTTATCACGGAATGTCGCCTTTGGTAAGCCAGGCCATCGTGGAAGGTCTTTTTACTCCGCGCGCATACCATCAGACCAAATGTTATAACGCGGCGCTTACATGGGCAAAGACAGAAGGTTTTATTTGCGCCCCGGAAACCAGCCACGCTGTTGCGGGAGCTATTGACGAGGCTCTGAAGGCTAAAGAGGAAGGCAAAGAAAAGGTTATTTTGATGAGCTATAGCGGACATGGTCTGATGGACCTTGTCGGTTATGATAAATTTATGGGTGGAGAGCTTCATGACCATTCTCTGCCGAAAGAGCAGATAGACGAAAACCTGAAAGAGCTTGATGAGTATCCCAAGGCCGAAGCCAATAAGTCGGGTAAATGGTAGATAAGAGATATGACAATCTGGAAATCAGGTGCCCGAGGCTCGGGCACCCGGTTCCTTTCTCATACTGCAGGGTAGAGAACTCCGGGCTGCCATGCCCACGAATAAAAAACTGTTGGGAAAGAGAAGTTCCGGTCTCTGATTTTATTGAAGCTAATTACACTAAAGAAGAGCAGCACTCAGCCTTTGCTGAACGTAAAGACCGTATTCAGACAATATTTGACATTATCCAAAAACATACCCGGGTTCCGCCTCAGGAATGAAAAAGTAAAAATTGCGCCGTCTGTTTGACTTTTTAGTAATATAGGTGTATATTAGTTGATTAAAGAACGGTTAAAGCCGCTTTTTGTTTGTTATTTTGTTTTTGCGATATCAGCTGATTTATCGTTTAAAGGAGGATCTGATGAAGTTATTTCTGTTTTTACTGCTGACTCTCAGCCTTTCAGGCTTTTCAGCCGTTACTTTTTATGTTGACAAATCCGCGGGAAGCGACACCAATCCGGGTACAGAGACCGAGCCGTTTCAAAACGTAGGCACTGCTCTTGAGCAAAAAGATACTGTCGGTAGTTATGTCGCAGCGAACGATACTCTTATCGTGAAGCTGAAAAAGGGCGTATATAATGACCACGTTGTTATCGCCGAACGTTCCGAGATGCTTATAGTAATTGAGTCGGCAAGCCTTGATGTTAATGAGCGCGCGGTCTGGAAATGCGACACTACTCAGGGTGCGCAGATACCGGTTACTTACGGGAGCGACCCCGCTGTGACTACAACCAGGGTAATAGAAGCTCTTGGTCCAAATGCCGGGGGGCTCACGATAAGAGGCATAAATTTTGTTGCCACCCTGAATGTTCCGGGCTTTATAAACACCTTCACGGGGCAGTCGAAACTTAGAATAGAAAAATGTGCTTTTACTCAGGAATCAGACTCGCCGGGCGCAACCATGATAGGGCTCTGGAATTCCAAGCTCGCCAATAAAAGCGACAGCGTTACCATCGTAAACAACATTTTCTTTGGTCTCAACAAAGACCAGATTTCTTTTGCCACTGATGAACCTGATCCTGCCTGGGTTCCCCATGCTCTTTTCTATGGGGACCCTCATGAAAAATGGATAATAAGTAATAATGCGTTTTTGGACTGCAGCCCCAATTCCGGACTGGTAAGATTGTCTGAGCAGAATGAAGTCAGCGATACTTCTTCCGATATGATCAGAACGATACATCTTTCGGATGTGCATGTAAATAATAATATTTTCTCGAATATATCGGGTACAGTTCTTACAAGGGTTATTGAACCCAGTGATCCTGATTATGAGCCGGATGCTCTTAGAGACTCTACGAATCTTTTTACAGCGAGACAGAATTATTTTTATAATGTGACTAATATTACCGGCGGCTCGGCTCTTGAGCAGGCAAAGTGGGAAAATGAAACCGATCTTCAGGGTGTTTCTATTGACCCCGTTTTCAGCTGTTCTTTTGATGAATCTACAAATGAATTTACGATCGGTTCAATTGACGCTTCCGCTCAGGCTATTTTTGAAGGAATCGGCGCCGATATATATGCTCTCGGATACGACTATTATGTTGGAAGAACTTTAAAAACCGGTTCTTCTCTTATTAGAAACTATGCGCCTGCTGAGGACTTTTACGGTAAATGCAGATATGTTGAGGGTTCCGATTCCACAGTGGATATTGGTCCTTTCGAGTTTAACGGAACAGACGCGGGCGGTTCCGGCTGTTATTATCCTGTTCCTGAAGATGTAGGTATTGAAGACGCTGCTTCTCCGGTTCTTTCTCAAGCGGCGGTATTTAAAGCGAATCCCAATCCTTTTAATCCTTCGACCGTCATAAGCTATCTTATTCCTTCGTCCCTTTTCGAGGAAAAAGCCGACATTTCGATATATGACCTCAAGGGTAATCTGGTAAAAGAGATTGCTTCTTCCGGCGCCAGAAAAGGCTCGGTTAAATGGAACGGAAAAGACAATTCCGGAAAAGATGTTTCCGCCGGTCTTTATGTTTGCAGACTTGCTTCGGGAGAATTTAAAAAGAGCCTAAAGATCATGCTCGCGAAATAAAGCATGAATTCATAAAAGATGCGATTTTTTGATTATCCGGCCCCGCCTTTTTCAAGGCGGGGCTTTTTTTATGGATTGATTTTTTTTATATTAAATGCATGAAATATTTAAATCTTTTATTTGTCTTTCTTCTGCTTTTTTCAACCTTTTTATTCGCAGAGGATGTTTGTCCGGAAAAACTGGAGGATGACAGTAAAAAGGAAATGGCGGAAAAAGCCATGAAGAACTTTTATCTTTATGATTGTACCGAGGCAACTATTTATGACGCAGTTAAGGAAGATTCGGTATGCGCGCTCGCGAAAAGGCTATATGATTATACATGCGAGCTGGCCGCTAATCTGAAAAGCTATGAAAAAGTTTTAGAAGGACTTGAAAAAAGAAGACTTAGTATGATGCCGCCGGAAGAAAAGGCAGAGATTGTTCTTGACAGTGCCTTCCTTATAGGGGTTCCTGCTTCTCCCGTCACTTTTGTCACATATATTTGTTCCCGCTGTCCGTATTGTAAACAGTTTACTTTGAAGCTTATTGACCGTATTGAAAAGGGAGACATGAAGGGAAAGGTGCGGATGTTTGTGAGGCCCTGGCCCCTTAAAAACCATGAAGGCTCCAAAGTAGGGGCTGCCGCGATGGTGGCTGCGGCAGAAATGGGGAAATTCCGGGATTTTCTTAAAATCATGTACAATGACTACGAAAATTATTCTGTTGAAAATCTTCCTGTATATGCGGAAAAGGCCGGGCTTTCTTCCAATAAGTTTAAAAAATTAATGGAAGCGGACAGCATTGTCGAAAGAGTTGTTCGAATAAAAAAAGAAGGCTACCGCAACGGTCTGGACCAGACGCCGACTTTCTTTATAAACGGACGCTTTTACAAAGGCTTTTTAAATTATCCTTCTGTAACAGATGCGCTTTTAGAAGAGTATGATTATTTAACGGGAAATAAATATATTACGGATTAGCCGTTTTTCTGTTTCTGCAGTTGTGAATGAAATTTTCCCGGAGATAATCCGAAAGCCGGGATTTACTTAATAAATTTTCAGCGATAAAATAATTTCCCAGTCTGTAGCCCTGCATTCTTTGCTTGGCCATGAGTTTTATAAGTTCCGTTTTTGAAATAAAACCGATTTCAACGGCGGTTTCCCCGAAAAATTTTCCCGGTTTAAGGTTTTTCAGGATAAGGCTGAGTTGCTCGCGGTTAAGAAGACCGTCTTTCAGAGCGGTTATACCGAGTGGAGGCCGGTTTATCCGCTGCCAGGCAAGCGAGTTTATAAGAGTGTTCCAGGAAATTATGCCCTTATAATAAAGGTATTGACCTATTCTGAGCGGCCGGACGGGAATCCGTCCTTTATAATAATGGTCACCGGACCCCGGTTTTCCTGATTTTTTAACGGCAGGCGAAGACCCCGGTTTTTTTATGCCCTTGGCATAGGGAACAAGTATCTCATATGCCTGATTGAAACACTTGAAGTCTTTTTCCATTTCTTCAGGGGCTTTACCCAATACGGTTGCTTTATCAGGGTGGAATTTTTTGGCGCCTTCTCTGTAGGCGCATTTTAAGCCCGGGTATTTAAGGTAATCAAGGAAGTCCGCGCTTACCATTACGTCCGGTCCAAAAAGAACCCTGCAGGCCTTTAAAGCGTCATTCATTGTGTAATTATAAGTGTTCATGCCATATTAATCGGAGTCTTGAGTTCAATATATAAGATAAAATATTCTTATAAAACTCGATTGTCAAGTAAAATCATTTAATATATGGTTTTATGGAGCTCATCGAACAAAAAACTTTATGTAGTTTTTGTAACAGCCTAATGGTGTATGGTTTACTGTCTTGTAATTTTTACCTGTTTCGCGGGTTTAAAATGGATTGCCGGGTCAAGCATGCCCTCTGGCTTGACCAGGGCCCGGCAATGACAGGCAGGGGACCGTGTATTATGAACGTGGCTACACAATAAGACCCCGCATCGAAGTGCGGGTTAGAATAGGGCCTTCATCCCCGGAATTTTCACGAAGTAGGAACGCGCGGCAGCAAGTCGATTAAGGAATAGATTCGTTATTTCTTCTTGAGGGCGGAAATCTTCTCGCTGGACAGACCGGTGATTTTAGAAATAAAAGAAAGATCGCACCCTTCGGCCAGCATCTTCCGGGCGGATTCAATTTTGCCTTCCTCGATACCCTTTCTGATACCTTTTTGAATATCTTCTTTTTCTTTTCTTTTAAAACTTTCTGTAAATATGGACATACCGTCCTCCGGTGTAAATTTATCTATCTCTTTATAAATATATTCTGTTTCCAGCGTTTTATCAAATAAATTGAGAAGGAAATCCGAAAAGTTCTGCATTAAATCGGGAGATTCTTCCCTCATAATGTTTCCTATGATTTTAAAATGATCTTCTATTGAATCAGCGTCTGTGTTTTCGGCTATCATCGCGGCTGATAAGGTTGATTTTATCTTTGCGAGGTTTTCTGTTTTAAATTCATTAATACAGACAGGATAAAACTTCAGGCCGGGGATATATTTTTCCGGGATATCTTTTCGGATTAAATCCTTGAGCTGCAGAGGAGCAGTCCATTTCCTGTTTCCGCTATATGTCCTGCTTCAGCGTGAACTGGACAATCAGTTGATTTTAAAAGTTTGTATCAAG
>CAYNYI010000023.1:0-30714 GCA_964401455.1 uncultured Fibrobacterota bacterium | reverse complement strand
AAAGTACTGCCGGTAAAAAGAATACAGTCCGGGCCGGCGTCAACCGCCGCTGAAGTTTCTTCCGGGCCGCCGGTTACCGTAAAAAGGTACTCCTCGGGAAAATATCGTTTTAAAAGAGTCTCTATCAGCTGCGAACCTGAAGCGGATATTTCTGAAGGCTTGCAAATCGGACAATTTCCGGCGCTGATCGCTCCCACAAGCGGAGCCATAAGAAGATAAAAAGGATAATTCCAGGGCGCAATTATTAGAACTGTGCCGTAAGGCTCCGGGTAAATAAAACTTTTACCGGGCAGGTTAAAAAAAGACGTTTTTCTCGGCTCCGGCCTTACCCATTTACGAAGGTTTTTCTCAGCATAGCGAATTTCCGACCTTACAGAGGCGACTTCCGCGGCATATGCCTCCATCGGAGATTTACCAAGATCTGCTTTTAAAGCTTCTTCTATAAAAGAAGCATTTTCCTTAATCATCAGATCCAGCCGCTTCAGCATTGATTTCCGAAACGATACCTCAAGCGTCACCCCGCTGCTGAAATAATTTCTCTGATTTTCCACTTTACTTAAAAAATCCTGCGCGGCCATAGCCACCCCCTGTTTTACAAAATTGCCTTTTTAAGCAAGATATGATTTCGGGCGCGGAAAAAGCAAATCTATTCAGGCAGAAGGAAATATAAAACTGAAAACCGTGCGTCCGGGGGAAGAGTCTAATTTAATCTTGCCGTTCATTCTGGAAATACACTTTGAGACGCCGTAAAGCCCTATTCCGGAATTACCCTGTTTAGTGGAAAAAAAGGGCTCGAATATCTTTTCTTTATTGTCCCCCGGAATCCCGGGCCCGTCATCCTCAACTGAAATATAAATTTCTTTCTCACCGATTCTACCGGCCGCGAGTATTATTTTTCCGTCTTTCCCTATAGCTTCGCAGGAATTTAATACAAGATTGGTAAGACAACTCAAAAGGCGTCTTCCGGTAGCCTTAAAAATAAGGCTTTCCCCTCCCTCTTGGATTTGAAGCTCAATATTTCTTCTACGGCATTCTCCCGAAACAATCTCGGCAAGGCTGCGTATTACACCTGAAGTGTCCAGACAATCGGGTTTCATAGAAGCCGCCGGTGAAAAACAAGAGATTTCATCACTCAGCCGGGTTCCCGCCCTGACAGCGGCGGCTGTCCTCCTTAAAAATTCCTGTAATTCATCATCATCCGGGCGAAGCTCCTTCATTAAGACCAGATAACCTGAAATAGAAGTGAAAATATTGTTATAGTCATGGGCCGCCCAGGCAGCGAATTCTTCCAGCAATTTATCTCCGGAAGCGGCCGGAGATTTGACGGGCTTAACTTCATTTTCAGGGCCTGCGCACTTCTCATATCCGCCGCTCATCAGCGACATAATTCCGAATCCTGCAACCAGCGCAAAAAGAAGCATCTCACCGGCGGAAGGTTTTTTTAAAAAACAGGAAATGAGTATAACGGAGAAAACAATGCTTCCCTTAATCCATTTACTGAAACTGAATCCATCCGAAAAACTCATTTATTCTGTCCTGCGTATATATTAATTTGATAAACAGTACAGAGTACATTATATAGAAAAATAAACGCAAAAAAAGTGATCTGTGTCACAAAAATAACAAAAGCGCCGAATTCGGCGCTTTTGTTATAAAACAGGAGTATTAAAAGCTTCAGGCCTTAATTTTCTTAAACTCTTCAGTAAGAAGCGGCACAACTTCATTAACGTCGCCTACAATCCCGTATGAGCATTTACTGAAAATAGGCGCGTCCGGATCTTTGTTGACCGCTAGCACGAATTTGGAAGTGCTCATACCTGCGAGGTGCTGCACGGCACCGGAAATTCCACAAGCAATATAAAGAGCCGGCGAAACGGTCTTTCCGGTCTGCCCAACCTGATCTTCGTGTGACCTCCATCCGGAATCCACCGCGGAACGGCTTGCCCCGACCGCCGCGCCGAGAACAGCCGCGAGATCTTCAAGCAGACTGAAATTCTCCGCGTTTCCCATTCCCCTGCCTCCGGCAACTATCGCCGAAGCATCCATAAGATCAACTTTGTCTCCTGCGGACCTTACAGCTTCGAGCACGGTTTCTTTCAAAACAGGCACAGCATCTATACTTTCCGTTTCAGGTTCCGGTTTACCGGAGTCTTCCGCAGGGAAAGAGTTCGGACGAATTGTGGCGGCAAGTATAGATGCAGAACCTGAAGTTTCAGCTATGATTTTGCCTGCGTAAATCGGGCGGGTGAAAATGACATTGTCACCGTCTTTTTTAATATCCGTGCAGTCGCTCACCGAACTGACTCCGGCACCAGCGGCGACTGCCGGAAGAAGTGTCTTTCCGGCGGAAGTGGCACCGCATAAAATAAGAGCGGGATCGGACCTTTTAACAGCTTCGGACGCGGCGGCCGCAAAGGCGGAGAGAGTAAAGTTTTTATAAACATCTCCTTCCGCTGTATATACTTTATCCGCGCCGTATTTACCGAGTTCCCCCGCGAGGCCCGAAACAGAGCCGCCCGCGATAAAAACACTGACTTTCCCCATTCCCATTGAAGCGGCCTTGCTGACAAGCTGCAGCGAGACTTTTCTTATTCCTTCAGATTGTTTCTCTGCTATGACTAATATTCCTTCCGGCATTTCTATTCTCCTGAATTAATAAATTATTAGTTGTTTCAAATAACCCTGGCCTCTTCAGCAAGAAGCTTTACGGCTTCAGCGGCCGCCTCGGCGGGAGCTCCCTCTATCATTCTTGCGGGAGGTCTCTCGGGCGGATTTGAAAGACCGGTTACTAAATACAGGGGGTCGCCTTCACCGGCGCCTAGGTCCGCGAGGGCTACTGTATTGACAGGTGCCTTTTTTGCCTTCATTTTTTTTGGAAGAGAAGGATATTTAGGCTCATTGAGCCCTTTTGTTGCGGAGACAACCGCGGGCAACGCGGCTTCCATGATGTCCTTTCCGCCGTCAACCATAGAAGAAGCCTTGATTTTGGACCCGTCGGTTTCAAATTCAATTACGCTGCCGGCATGAGCCCATGAAAGAAGCGCGGCAAGCATTGAGGGCAGCTGGGCATTATCGGCATCCACAGCCTGTTTTCCGCAGAAAACTATATCAAATCCGTTATCCAAGATATATTTAGCGATTATCTTTGCCAGTCTGAAAGAATCGGAAGAGCCCGACTCATCGACGATATGGGTGATCTCGTCCGCTCCGAGGGCCATAGCCGTGCGAAGAACCGCGTCGGCTTTTTTGTCCCCGACAGAAACAGCGGTAAGTGTGGAGCCGCTAATCTTGTTTTTGGTCTGCACTGCTTCTTCGACCGCATATTCATCATAAGGGTTCATATCAAACTTTAATCCGGACTCATCAACGGTAGTACCGTCTTTTACTCTTATCTGAGACGCGGTGTCCGGAACTGATTTTACAAGCACAGCGATTTTCACATAACCTCCCGTTCTTTATTATCAATAGTTGAATTCAGGCAAATTAAAATAATTTATTGACCCGGCGATTTCAACATTAACTTTCGCCGGTAATTAAGAGGAGATATTCCTGTCATATTTTTAAATGAACGGCTGAATAAATAAACCGGTCTATAACCGCAAATCCTGGAATCCCTGAAACGCTAAAACCAATGGGCCTTTTATTTGGCCAGTATGATTTTTCTGACTGTTTTTTTACCGCCTGATGTTTTCAGTGACACGAAATAAAAGCCTTCCGCGTGGTAACTTTCCCACGGAAGTGTACACAACGCTTATGAATTTTTATATTTTATCTCAATCATGAGAAAAACACCTTCAAGAATCTTTAGCGCCGTTTTAATACTGTCAGCGCTTTCGGCCCGGGCCGCTGAAAAATATTCCTGGCCCGTTGACTGCCCCCCCGGAGTCACATCCATGTTCGCTTCCAACCGTCCGGGCAGGTTTCATGCCGGTACAGATATAAAGACCTGGTCCAGAACCGGCTATAAAGTATTCTCGGTTGATGACGGTTATGTTTACAAACTCGGTATGTCGCCTTTCGGGTACGGCAAAGTTATTTATATAAAACATGATAACGGGACATACGCGGTTTATGCCCACCTGTCAGGATTCACGCCGCGCCTTAAAAAAGCTGTCAGGAAAAGACAATACTCTCAGAAAAGAAACCAGGTAAAATTCGCGCTCAAAAAGAACGCTATCCGGGTCAAACGCGGCCAGCACATCGGATACTCAGGCGAAACCGGAATAGGGGCTCCACACCTCCATTTCGAACTTCGGGACAGGCACAATGTCCCATTTAACCCCATGATTGAAAAATTGGCATTTGACGACAAAGTCCCTCCGCATCCGAGCCACATTGCATTCATGCCTATGGATGACGAAACACTTATTGACCACAAGAATGAATACAGCCTCCATGTACTCAAAAGTTCAGAGGGGATATTCATATGTTCTGACACGATAGAAATTGAGGGTAAGGCGGGCATCGCGGTCAAGATAACTGATAAAAGCCAGCACGCTCCGAATATCTTCTCGCCTATGAGCTACCATATGAAAATAAATGACTCGCTCGTTTACGGATGTGTTTTCAACTCCTTCTCATATTATGAAAACCAAAAAATGGGCCTGGACAGAAACCTTCGCCTTGCGGAATACGGTTATGAACGATTCCAGAACCTTTATGTGGCTAAAGGGAACGATCTCAATTTTTATTCTCCCTCTAAAATTAATTCAGGACTAATCAGTTCAGCTGAATATCCCCCGGGCAAGACATATAATGCAACAATAATTTCAAAAGACCATAACGGCAACGCCTGCACCGTGAAGGCTTTTTTCAGGACTGTCCGTACACCGGAAATAGTAAGCAGAAATGAAAGATTTTTTAAATCCGGCCGGGCATGGAAAGCCGTTATTAAAGGTGAGACAATTAACACCGGCAAAGGAATTAAAGATATTCCGGTCCGGATTTTAACCGGAGCTTCCTCATGGCAAGCTCCTCTTCTTCTCTCGACAAAGATTGAAAAAGCTTTTTTTGAAATTTCATTTCCCGCAATCAGGGAAACGCCGATGTTTATAAAATACAGTATCCTTGACTCTTCGGGCTCTGCTTCAAATCCTTATTACTTCAGCATACCGGCGATGTCGCCGCCGGAGGACAGGGGAAGCGGCGCCAAGGTGAGTATTCTGAAAAAGCAACGGAAAGCATTGATTAATATCGAATGCTCGGAGATACCACTATCGCCCCCTGTAGTCTCCTTTTACAGAGGGACAGTGAAAAAATCAAAACAAGCACTTCAGGATGGACCCTTGACATACTCCGCAGATTTTTTCCCCAAAGAAGGGGCAGGAACCGGAACGAAAATTTCAGTGTTTATCGAATATCCTGACGGGACAAAAGAAGAATTAAAGCGGGAGCTGGGAATAAGCTTTATCCCGGCGGGAGAAAGTGCGCTCATAAAATCCGACGACGGAAATACCGCTGTAAGGATACCGGAAAAGTCGACATTTGAAGATCATACCGCCGTTATAGAATCGGGCATCGCGCCGCTCATGCAGGACCTTATTCCGGTAACAAAACTGTATTCACTTAACCCGGCCTGGATATATTTTGACAAAAGACCTTCCGCGAAGATAAAAATACCTGAGAAATTCGCGAAAAAAAGAGGCCTTGGCGTTTACCGATGGAGAAAGGACAAAAATAAGTACACCATAATAAGCACCGACATAAGAGGTGCGTCCGCTTCAGCGCGATTAAAGACTTCGGAACCTTTCGCGGTACTCCGGGACACCATCCCTCCCGAGATATATTACATTAATGCAGACCTGGAAAACCCTCTGCCCCGCGGCGAGAAACTTACTTTCAGATTTCGCGACATAGGGGCCGAGGTAGGCTATGCACGTGATATCCAAACCGAAATTGACGGAAGATGGGTACTGAATGAGTATGATTATGAAGATGAAACAGTCTATATACTCGACGAGAAAGTACCGGCAGGCAGCCATACTCTAAAAGTTACCCTCCGAGATGAAGTCGGTAATATAACAAAAGAATCTTTCAGATACTTATCAGAATGAAATAGCTCCTCCAAACCGGTATATTGTGAAACGAGAATTTATATTAACGGTTTTCCTGTTTATAAATACGGCGGTTTTCTCCGGACTTCCTCTCGGCGAAGATCATAAAAAAACAATATTGTGGCAGGAACTTATATGCCGCCAGGAATACGACTCAGCAGCGACAGTTTCCGGAAGCTTTTCAAAACCTCTTTTAAAAAGGTTTTATTTGACCTGCACCCGCTATTCCAAAGCTCTGGACTTTTTTGACTATGGTAGTTTCCCGGAAATAATCCATACATTCGACAGCCTCGAAGAGGTCTTTATCGATTCCCGACTTCCTGAAGCGACCTCAAATTTCTATGCGGGGACCTCTGCTTCCTCTTCGGCGGTACTGGAAGCAAAACTCGGAAACAGCCTGAAAGCAGCCCTTAAGGGCCGCCGGGCAGCAGCTTATTTCAAGGACCTTCGGGGGATTTATCCGGACTCTCCGGATGCACTCGGAAATATCGCTTCATATGAATACTGGCTGGCGAAAATGCTTTCATGGCTTCCCTTCGCGAGTGATAAGACAAGGGAATCGATACGTGATATTGAATATGCCATCACGAAAACCGACTATTACCATTTCGCTTTCCGGATATCTCTTTTATGGATATACTATAATGAAAAAAAATATGAACATGCACTTTCGATATCCAGAGAGCTACTCGATGAATACCCCTCTAACAGGACCGCCGAAATGGCCGCAGCGGACTGCCTTTTCAGACTGGAGAGATATGGCCCAGCCGGAGAGTTATATCAGGATCTGCTCACTGAATACTCAAAAATGGATATCCCGGGCAAATTCAGGGAAATCCAGATGCTTAATAAACTCGGGATAATCGCCGCTGCCAAAAAGGACATCACGGGGTTTTCGGCAATCAGGAAACGCTTTATGGGCATGGACGAAGAATTTTTCGAATTCCATTCCGCATCCAGAATCAGAGAAGAATTTTCCGGAACAACGGAATGGTTTGCAAGGCGGAAAAGATGATATATGAAAACCTGATTTTCAGTATCGGAAAAGTACTTCCTGTTTTTCTGGTAATCTTTGCAGGAGCGCTTCTTAAAAAACTTGGCGTCATAGACAGAAAATTCGCCTCAGACTCCACAAAACTCGTCTTCAAATTCGCACTCCCATGTCTGATTTTTCAGGAGATTTCATCAAGCGATTTCATCGGTCTTTTTGACCCGCTTCTTATCGGGATTTCTTATGCCGGGACCCTCGCGGTATTCGGACTTTCATGGCTTATTTCTCTTTTTATCACCTCAAGACCGGAGACGCGCGGTGCCTTTATTCAAGGCTCATATAGAAGTAATTTCGCGATAATCGGCTTTCCCATAATATTCAATATTTTCGGCCAGGAGGGTATGCCGGCCGCTATAATACTCCTGACTTTCGCGATGCCGCTTTTCAATATTCTGGCGGTAATCGCCCTCACTCTTAACAAGACCGGAGAAAACAGAAATGTCCGGGCAGCTGACACTCTCAAGGAGATTGCCAAAAATCCTCTCATAATTTCGGTTTTGGTTTCACTCCCGTTCTCGTTTCTCCGTATAGAAATCCCCGGTATAATAAATAATACTCTGGATTATTTTGTAAAACTGACTCTTCCACTTGCTCTTTGCGCAATAGGGGCGACTCTGGAAATCAGGAAAATCAGGGAATCCTCGACGGCCGCCTTCTCCGCATCCTCGATAAAGCTTATTGTCTCTCCCGGACTTGTTATTTCCGCAGCTCTTCTTCTCGATATAGACAATATCGATGCCGGAGTCCTCTTTATTCTTTTCGGCGCGCCGGCGGCCATATCGAGCTTCGTAATGGCCGAAGCGATGGGAAGTGATTCCGGGGCGGCAGCCAACATTGTTATGACAACCACGCTGCTCTCAATAATAACTATATCAGCGGGAATAACGATTCTGAAAACAATAGCGATAATTTAGCGATATTAGTGGAATACGTATACTTACTACTAGATTAAAAACCTAAAAACTCCTTAATTTTCGCCTCAGAGTCGATCGCGATATTCCAAGTTTACGGGCTGCCTCCGACTTATTGCCCCCTGTCTTTTCAAGCACCTTTTTAATATATACTTTCTGTTCATCTTGAAGCTTTCTGGTTTCGTTAGAGTCTGTATTAGATGCCTGCAAATCGACCGATCTGCTTATAAATTTCGGAAGATGACAGGCTTTTAAGGTTTCTCCTTCATTAAGTATTGACAATGTACGCCATATTACGTTCTGAAGTTCTCTTATATTGCCCGGCCATCCGTAACTCTCAATCCTCTGGAAAAAATCTTCTTCAAAATAACTATCAAAATTGCAATTAAGAAAATCCTTGGTAATAAAACTCTCCGCAATAGGTCGTATATCTCTTCGACGTTCCCGGAGAGGCGGCAAATGTATCCTTAAAACATTTAATCTGAAATATAAGTCTTTTCTGAAATTACCTTCCTTTATAAGCTCCTCAAGATTTCTGTTTGTAGCCGCAATAATCCTCAAATCCGACATCCGCATCTCTTCTCCTCCTAAACGTCGGAAAACTTTTGTATCAAGAAAATGTAATAGTTTTGCCTGATTGGCGATAGCCATTTCGCCTATTTCATCAATAAAGAGAGTTCCTCCCTCTGCCAGCTCAACCAGGCCTTTTTTTCTTCTCATTGCACCAGTAAACGCCCCCTTTTCATAACCAAAAAACTCACTTTCAAAAAGACTCTCCGGCGTAGAAGCCATATTAACCATAACAAAAGACTTTCTCGAGAACTCAGAGTTCTGATGGACAAGCTCCGCGACAACATTCTTTCCCGTTCCAGTTTCGCCTGTTAAAAGAAGCGGGTAATTGGATCCTGAAGCTTTAACTATCTGCCTGCGTATCTTTTCCGCAGTTTCACTCAGTCCGATGAACTTATTCCATATACTCGGGTAATCTTCCGAGCTCGCATCGCAATCCGGACACTCACTGAATTGAAATTCACATTCTTGCTCTTTCTTAACCTTTTCTGTTAACGCATCTTTCGCTGGATAGATCCGTTTCCCGTCAGAATCATTCAAAAGAGTTTTGACCAAATATCTGTAAGAAATTATACCGATAAAATCAGTCTTATTAAAAACAGGCAGCACGCTCCAGCCCTCAGTTTCCATAGTTTTAAAAACATCCTTTATCCGGTTTCCGATAAAGACCAATGGACGCCTCCTCATAAAATCCTCAGCCACCCTCCCTTCGTGGATAACAGTATCACGTAAAGTCACGACTCCTTTATATTCATCTCTTTTCATAACTACCAAAAATCCGTCCCGAATAATAATATCCATAAATGAATCTAATGTCGCGGACGGACAAACCACCACAAATTCATTCAAAAACACTCTGTTCTCTGTTCTTATATCCTTAATTACCATAGATTAATATTATTGACCTGCCCCCCCTTAATAAGGCAGTTTTCATGTTTGATTTTGCCATTTAAATATAAAACTTTCATTACGTGTTTTTACCCTTAACAGTGCCATCTCCCTGCGGGGGAGACATCTTGACAGAAAGCAAACTCATTTGGAAACAACTTGACAAGACCACCTTGAGGTTTGATATTGTTAAAATCGTCCTTCCATTCCTCTAAAATTTTTCTGACTTCAGAGATATGTCAGTAATAACCAAGATTCAGGCACTCATCACTATGCCTACCATTAAAGCTGAATATATAAAACCGTTTTGATAAGGCTTCCCGGGTTCTATAAGACCTGTTCTACTTCACGGGCATAACAGAAGGCATCAAGGTATCTTCCGGCAGACTCCGGACCATTAACGCTAAGTATGCCTTTTAGATAAGCTCTTTCTCTACATATTTCCTCAAGCGATAAAATTATTTTTTTCTTTCCTTTTACAAACTTGAAGGTTTTTCAGAACGGTAAATTCTATATACTTTCTTATAATTCACTTTCAGTCCCTTCCTCTGTATTAATTTATGGAGCATACGATAACCAGCTTCTTTGCGTTCAAACGCGATCTTTCTTATCTGATTGCGTAAAAACTGTCATCACGGAATCTGTTTTCTAAATTGAGCTGCCCCGATTAAGAACCATAAACCCACAGGCTGCTGTTATTCCCTACATTAAGGAGCTTATGTGAGTATTTAACAAATTCTTTTTTCACTGCCGGTTTTACCGGTTTTTTGAGTTTACGTCCTTAAGCGTTAAAATACCCAATGCCCGGTCAACCGCAAGACGATTACGACGGCGGTTTTCGGTTTACAGACGTTTTAAGCGACTAGCCACAGAAAGTTCCATGCCACCGTATTTGCTTCGCCAGCGGCAAAAAGTGTTAAACATGGACTCCTAGCCTATGAATGACCTATTCAGGAGATAAGCCTTCTGCACTCTCCTTTAGAAAACAGGCTATCTATTCTTCACCGAACCGTTTTCTCATTGCGGTCCTCCTATTATTTATGTAATTTAATTATTGAGAAATAGATGAGTAAACTGTCTAGTTTTTCGAGGCTAGATCATTATACCAATACTATCCAAAAAAATCAATAAAATTATTTGAATTTATCAACAAAAGATCTTAAAGCTTTACCCCGTATTTAGAGGTGTCTTAAACCTTAAAGCAACACAGCGGTTTATTCTGAACCAGTTTTTAAGCATGACTGACCTGTTTATTACCATGCCGAAAATCAACTGCCACGATATTTCGTCTAAAACTCAAAAAACATATTGGCGCATTTTTTGCACTCTAAAAAAATATTTAAGGAGAGAGCCATGACTCTAAACACATTAATTCTGTCAAATAAACAAAAAAGCATATACCTTAAAAATTTAATAAATAAAATTCAGAGCGAAAATATCTTTTTCTATCTTCCATATTCAGTTCCGGAACATAATACACAACAGATAGCAGATTTGAAGTGTTGGCATCTTTTGGTCATTGATACTGCAACAGAAGGATTTCGGGAATTTGCCGCATACTTCAGGAAAAGGCATCCTATGTGCTGCTTAATTACGATAACAGAAAACCACAATATGGAAAAAATGGTTTTTGCAGCGGATATAGGAGCTTGGGACTACCTCGTACTTCCTCAAAAAGATAAGCGATATCTCTCCTTTTGTCTGAAATCTGCTCTGACAAGAATTAACCGATGGTTTGGAATAAAAAGTTACCGTTAATATGAAAACAGCAATCTATATTGATAGTCACTATATAGACTCCAAAACAATATGCAAAGCTACCGAGTCTAGCGGGTGCGCTCCGGAGATTTTTTTAAATCCTGCAGAGATAACCTCCGGAGCGGAAAAAAAAGATATTTTTTTACTTAATCTTCGAGATTATAACAGCAGCACTCTTGAAGAGATACGCGTAAAAAACAGAACAGCACCAATAATTCTTATGGTAGAAACCCCCTCTTTTTCCATACTGGAGGCTTCAGTAAAGAGTAATGTATACGATATCCTTTCCTTTCCCGTTATTCCGGAGGCCGTCCAAAGATCACTAAAAAATGCCGTAAAATTAAAACAGGCATTGGATGAAAAAGAAAAATACAAAAATACCCTTGAAAACATAATCAATGAGCTGAAACAAAGACTGGAACATGCCGACAGACTTGCGGCGATCGGGAATCTTTTCGCCATGGCCAGTCATGAAATTAATAACAAAATCACCTCGATTTCTGGAAATATAGCATTGTTAAAGAAATTGTGTGAAAAAAACAAATATGATCCCCAAATAATATTAGAAATAACTAAAAGACTCTCTTGTTCCGTTCAAGGATTCTCAGATATTATCAAATCAGTTCTTTCTTTTGGTAAAACGCATAAAAACGACTCTAAAAAACTGATTAGTATAACGCAATGCCTTGAACAGACAAAAATAATAACCTCGATTTTATTTAAAAAGATGGGAATTAGAATAATAATGGAAAATGAAACTGAAAATCTATTTATTAACGGCATTCGTAATGAAATAATACACCTTTTTATAAATATCTTCATTAATGCAGCAGATGCAATGAAAGACAAAGCGCATAAAAATTTTCATGTAAAAACATATTCAACAGAAAAAAAAATTATCATGCGTTTTTCTGATTCAGGATGCGGTATTACGGATATCAGTCACGCTGAAATTTGGGAGCCTTTTTATACGACAAAAGGAGCAGCTGGGTCCGGGCTCGGCCTCACAATAGCAAAGAAAATTGCTGAAAAACACGGCGGCTTAATCTCAGCATCAAATCAAGCTGGAGGGGAAGGTGCCGTTTTCACACTTGAATTACCAAAGGTGAAAATACATAAGCTTTCTCCCGCATAGAAAATTTGGCTATTAACTCTTTGCTTATTTCTATACAGTTTTCATTATTCTGGATAGAATTTCAATAGCGATAATTTAAACGGATTTTTCCTTAATTCCGCAGACTCTGAGGCTCTGTCCGAACGGAAAAGGAAAAATACGCTGAAAAAGTTTTAAAAGCGGAACCATTTTGTCGAAAAAGGCGGCCTGCTCAGCGGGAATAATTTCTTTTTTAAGTACCCTGCCGTTAATAAACCAGCCGATCGCTCCGACAGGATTAAAATAATTAATCTCAGAAACCTTGAAGCCGCTCCTCAGCAGCTTCTTTTTTATCTCTTTTTTGGAATAACGTCTGTAATGGTTATCAGAACGGTCCAGGGACCCGTATAAAAATTTAATCGCGGGCAATATTAAAAAAAGACTTCCTTTCTTTTCTAGTACCGTATTAAACCGCTTAAGAGCAGCCTCATCATCGAAAATATGCTCAAGTACATTGAAGCAGCAAAGAGTATCAAAAGCACCCTCATTATCCCGAAAAAAAACATCATCATTAATGTCAACGGTACTGAAACGGCAATCAGGATTATGAACACTTTTTCTAAGCAGCTCAACAGCTTTTTTATCGGAATCTATACCGTGGAAAATTTCAAGATCATTGCCGACACTCGCAATAACAGCTTTCGAGATATTACCTATGGAGCATCCCGCGTCAAGAATCCGCTTACCGAACTTATCCTCAAAAAAAGAAACAAGCCACTTATTGTAGTTCACGGCGTCCGCCATGATTTCCTGTATACGAATGCTTTCAGCCATTTTTACTGTTATCCCTGATAATAAACCGAAGTGCATAGTCAACAATGCTGAAAGCCGCGAGCTGTGCCCCTGTAAGCACAAAAAGGGCCCCGGCCATTACACTGTACCAAGGCGCCGTGATATGCCCCGTAAACAAATATTCTTTAAGCGCAGGGTAATTTATGACTACTCCCGCTAAAAAGAAAAAGCAGCCCCAGCTAAAAAGATGATCAATAAAAATTCTTTCGCATATGCGCCCGGCAATACTCGAAAACAATGTTTTCCTTCCAAGCCATGTATTGAAAATTCTTTGAATGACAATGCCTGTCATCAAGAATATAAAGCCAGAGAGGAAGCCGGTTAATACCGCGGCAAAACGGTAGATCATCCAGTAGGGAATACTCTCCAAATATAAATACTGATAAAATGTAAGAATCGCATAAGCTGCCGAAGAACCGAAGCATAACAAGGATATTATTCCGAATATCCTGACAGGATGATAGGAAATCGCGATACTTGTAATTATATAAAGAAAAGGCAGCCCGTCCTTTAAAACACCAAGCTTTGATTCTCCGACCCTTTCGGAATAAGGCATCGGCACCTCCGCAATACAGAGATCCGGATTGGTAAGGGCCTTGGCGCTCATTGCCGGTGTAAAATTGAGCCCGCCCGGCAGAGGAAGAAGAGAATGCAGACTGCTTCTTTTGAAAACCCTCATGCCGCTTGCGGTATCAATTACTTTTCTGCCGGTCAGAACCCTAAGGATAAAAGCGAAAATCCTGTTTCCGAGCCTCCTGATAAAAGGCATATGACTTTTTGAATGAAGTCGGGAACCAAGCACTATATCGCATTTACTTTCAAAAAGACTGTTAACAAGATTTACAAGAAAAGAAGGACTGCATGTACCGTCCCCGTCAAAAAACGCTATCAGATCGCCCTCAGAAGATTTAAAACCGCTCTTAAGTGCATTACCGTATCCGAGATTCAGATTATGGGTTATTGTTTTAATTCCGTTATAACCCGAAAGGACCTCTGCTGTTTTGTCTGTTGACCCGTCATTCACCGCAACAATCTCGACTTCGTCAACCTCGGTTTTCTCGATAATCTCATCAGAAGCCTTCAAAGTCGCTTCAATAACCCCTCCTGCCGCAGCCTCTTCATTTAAAAACGGAATCATTATAGAAAGCTTCATGGAAGATCGCTCTTTCTTCTTCTGCATAAATAATAACAGATCGCGATGCCGTGGCCGTAGATACAACTTAAAAGCGGCCCTGCAGCAGCCTTATATCTCGTTAAACCCGTTGAAAAAAAAGAACAAACAAGGAATGAGAAAAAGACCGTAAAAACAATAAAGAAGGCCTCCCGCCGTCTCGGCAGAGTTAAAATAAAAATTATACTGAAAATTATGATAAAAAAGCCCCTGAAAGATATAAGAGTTCTTAAAAAACTTCTTATATAATACGGTAAACTGCTGTCGGTGAATAAATTTCCGGCAAGCTCTCCGGCTTTTGGATAATATTCTTCATTAACAAAAAGAATTCTGTACAGCTCAATCATGGAAGCCTTTAAATAACCACCCGGGTCATTGAAAACGGCCGACAAGGCATAATCAAATTCAAGGGCAGAAGCTTCCGGAACAGAATAACCGGAACCGGAATGCAATTTCCTTAAAGTTTCATGAGGTATCGACATTTTGCGCCAATCAATCCGCTCCATTCCTTTACGCGGCCCCACGGTCTTATTAAGAATATCTTCGTAATCTTTCAGAAGAGAATCTACGGCAGGCACGGATTCCGGCACGGCCGATCCTATATAATCCCCATTCACGGCATGAGTCATTAGATTAAGACCGGCGGAAGCGGTTATTCCAAAAAAGTCATTCCTTACTTTATTGCGGACCATCCAGGGGACTGTCATAAGGCTATATGTAAATATGAAAACCAACACGGGAAGCCGCAGGTTCTTTAAATCTTTTTTACCGTAAAAAATAAAAACGGCCGAAAACAAGACAAAACCGGGGAGCGAATTTCTAATAAGCGAGCTGAGACCGAGCACCAAACCCGCAGACAACGCTCCTGCTATAGTGCTATGTCTATCGAATTTAATAAAGAAGAACATGAATAAGAAAATCAGTCCGGCAAATAAGCTGTCAGACAGAATGCTTGTCAGAAGCCTTATCTCCAGGAAATTTACCGCGAAAAATAAACCCGAGATAATACCGGCCAATCTCTTTCCGGAAAGAATAAATGACAGACGGTAAACGCCGGCCGAGACAAATGAACCTGCCAATATCTGTATAATAACCATCAAGCTGATTTCATTACCGAAAATGCCGCATACAGACAGAAAAAAAGGATACAAAGGCCCCCTTAGCGGCATATCACCGAAGGTGCCGGTTTCTGAAAATGTACGTGAATAGGCAAGATATTCATAACTGTCGGGAATGAGAGACGCCCCGAAGTTAAAAAGAAAAGCAATTCTTAGAAAAAGAGCGAAGAAAAAAATCAGAAAAGGAATATAGAAATCTTTATCAGAAACCCTCGCCATAATCTTCATTTACAGCAGCGAAATCCAACGCTGACATAGCCCTTTTTTGCGTAGGCGTAGCCGCGGAAGCCGCAATCCACACTGCTCTGCCAATCTCCTCCCATCAACACCGCGTGCTCTTTTTCCCCACTGTCTCCGATAAATGAAGAAGTCCATTCACTGACATTTCCGCATAAATCATAAATACCGAATCCGCTTCTGCACTCAGGATAAGAGCCTGAGGGAACAGGCTTTTCATCGGCGGATCCTTCCGTATTACAGCCCGTACGTGCCGAAGCGGTATATTCTTCACCATACGGATAATCTGATTTTTCAGGGCCGGAACAGGCTGTCTGCCATTCTTCGGCGGAACAAAGCCTCTTACCCTTCGCGGCGCATAACTCCTTCGCCTTATAATAATCAATCCCGGTGAGCGGGAAACTGTCCTTTTTATTCGGATATTCGTACAGGTCTATACAGAACTTCCCTCCCGGGACAGCGGCCATATCATCCGGGCATACAAGAATCTCAACCGAATCCACAGAGGTGCTGTCCTTATTCAAATCAACTGAAAAATAGGTGGTGGCCACGCCCCGGTAACTATCGGACTTTTCCGGATTTCCGGCTACCCCGTAATCACGAACCGCCGTAATAAACTCTTTTCCCATTCCATAAAGACTTACCCTGCCCTTTGGGAGCGAAAGTCTCCCGGACGCTTCGGAAAGTTTATCCCTGGTTACAAAGACGGTCTTTTTTCCGATGGCGGTATTTCCGTCGTCATCCGTTACCTTCTGGAACAATTCATAAGTCCCTTCTTTCTCAAAAACGACGGGAAATGAAATCGGCCCATTCATTTTTCTCTCAAAAACACCGTCTCCGTTAATATCCCATTCATAAGAAACGATTACGCCCGCGCTGTCGATTGCAGAGCATTCAAGAAGCAGCGTATCTCCGGCAGCCATTTTAACAGTCGGCCCCATCAGGGGGACAGGCCCGCCGTCCGATACAAACACACTGCATATTCCGGCGGCCGTGTTGCTGTCTTCATCCGTAACTTTCAAGACGGCGAAATAGAGTCCGGGATATTCATAAACGGCCTCCGCATAGGCAGAGTCATCAGAGCGGCTGTCAAAAGTCCCGTCATTTTCATAGTCCCATTCAAAAACAAGTGAAGTTCCGAGAGTATCTTTCACATCGGCCCGAAGAATTATCTTTCTGTTGATTATTCCCGAAAATCTTCTCTTTTCAAATTTAATTTCGGGAACACCGCTCAGTATCTCCACAAGCCTGACATCATCCAGTTTTCCGCAGAGTCCGCTTTTCGCCTTGACAACAGTATAATACAAACCGGGACGATTATAAACATAAAATGCTTCGGAAGAAACTGAGCCGTTATCAAAAATACCGTCAGCATCAAAATCCCAATAAAAGGAATCGATTTCCCCTTCGTATGCGGCATCAAAAAAAACAGTATCTCCGACCGCGGCTGTAGTGTCTCCGGAAGCCTTTAACATACATTCGGAACGTAATGGACCCGCCGCAAGAATGGCTGTCATAAAAAAAAATGAAATGTATCTCATATCGCTAATAACCCGGATTTTAAAAAAGCCGGTAAAAAAAAGGCACAGTACATATTATAGTCAACTTGAATCAATAAGTCAATTAAAAGACTTCATATTCAGAATTATGAAGAGAAGCCTATTATCGCCAATAAATTATTATATTCAGGTATGGGCAAAATCGCACGACAAAGACATGATGTTTACAGAGGTCTGTTAA
Organism: uncultured Fibrobacterota bacterium; assembly: GCA_964401455.1. GTDB lineage: Bacteria > Fibrobacterota > OXYB2-FULL-49-7 > CAYNYI01 > CAYNYI01 > CAYNYI01. The sequence continues at coordinate 13,272 of CAYNYI010000023.1, read as the reverse complement.
GCTCTCTTTTCCCAATACCCTTTATTCTGCATCTCAGCCCCGGTCCCTTCAGTATCCCTTACGGAACAGCCACGGCATTACTTTCGTCCATTTTTCTCCTGTTATCAGCTCAAATACCCGGAAAAAAGATCATTCAAAGCCATATCTATGTAATCGCAGGGTCAATCTTCGGAATCTGGTCACTTTCCGCTCATATCATATCAAGCCCTTTCGCCGCTCTGACAGCATCCATATACATCATTTACCTCATTTTCTTCTTTAGAATAAAGAACCCCGGCAGCCTGAAAGGAAAAAACGAAAAAGATGAAAATCTGTCCATTTCCTCCGGAGCAGCGATTATTGCCGCCCCTGTTCCCGCAATATTGTCTGTTCTCACCGGACTCTCAGGAAATGAAGCGGCCGTCTACGGATCTGCAGCGGCGCTTTTATCAGCGTATATTTTTAATTTTAGACAAGCCGTTCTGAAAAAATCTACCCGGCAGATATTGTTGTCGGTATTCCTGATCCTTTTTACTGCAGCCTCAGCTTTCATGTCATCAATTGAGGCACTTCTGGGATTAGCTTTTCTCTCTCTGCCTTTTGGTTTTAAACAAATAAAAGACAACAATAAGTATAGTCCCCGCACTGAATACTTTACCGAAACTATATTCAGCCATCCGGCCCGTGTCTTGCTCCTGAGTTTTTCTTTCCTCTGCATTCTCGGTACGCTGCTCCTTCTTATGCCTGTTTCTTCAAACAGCGGCAATATTAAATCGCTCGACGCTGTCTTCACTTCTGTAAGCGCAGTATGCGTTACCGGACTAACCGTCGTGGACACAGGCAAATATTTTTCATTTACCGGACAACTTTTTATTATTATTCTCATCCAGCTCGGAGGGCTTGGAATAATGAGCATAACCTCAGTCGCCCTTCATGCCATGGGCCGCAGACTGAGTCTCAAACACGAAAAATATCTCTTCTCTATGGCAGACTCCGGACATAAAGATCTTTTTGAGTCTTTACGCATGATTCTTAAATTCACCTTTCTGGCTGAAGCCGTAGGTACGCTTCTTCTTTTTATTGCTTTTTACACAAATGGGAGCTCTCTGACCGAAGAACTCTGGAGAGCGGTTTTCACATCTGTTTCCGCATTCTGTAATGCCGGATTTTCTCTTCAAACCGCAAGTCTTACAGCTTACACCTCAAATCCTCTGGCTCTATATACTGTTTCTATTCTTATAATCCTCGGAGGAATGGCCCCGGCAACCTGTATTCTTATTCCGCGATGGCTTTCCGGCAGATATGTCAGCCTTTCGGCAAGAATAACGCTCGTTACCACATCCATATTGCTTTTAATCGGAACCCTGTTTATTGCGGCATTTGAATGGAACGGAATACTAGGCGGACTGACATTGACAGAAAAAATAAATAATGCATGGTTTCAATCCGTAACACTGAGGACTGCCGGATTCAATTCTGTTGACATCGCCGGAACCGGAAATCCGGGTTTTCTTTTGATGCTTATTTTCATGTTCATCGGAGGAAGCCCCGGAGGAACAGCCGGTGGAATAAAAACAGCAACATTTGCCATTCTTGCCCTGACGTTCTGGACAAATATAAAAGACCGCACCGAAATAAACGCTCAATACAGAAAAATACCTCATACTCTTGTTTACAGGGCGGTTACGATAACAATTTCGGGTACCATTATCTGGTTTTTAACAGTGTTTATGCTTGAAATGACTCAACAGATATCTTTTGCAGAAATTGTTTTCGAAGCGACTTCCGCAATCGGAACTGTGGGGCTTTCTACGGGAGCCACCGGAAAGCTTGATGAAATTGGAAAAATTATAGTCACAGGAGCCATGTTTGCGGGCAGGACAGGGCCGGTAACCCTTTTTATGCTTCTGGGAACGGGGCGGGTCGCCTCAGGTTCACATTATCCTGAAGAGAAAATCTCTTTGACATAAAGGAGTCAAAATGGCAGAACAAATCATTGTAATAGGGCTCGGGCAATTCGGTATGGCGCTCGCAAGATCGCTTTCCGGCAAAGGCGCCGAGGTCTTGGGGGTGGATAAAGAACGTGTTTTGGTCGATGAAGCCGCGTCTTTTTTGACCGAAACGGTTGCAATGGACGCGACCGATGAAGCAGAGCTTGCCAGACTGAAACCTAAAGATCGGGATTCTGTAATTTGCGCCATTGGTGACGAATCCAAAGAAGCATCCATAATTTGCACAGCGCTTCTGAGGCAAATGGGTACTCCTATGATTGTCTCACGGGCCGGAGACAAAACACACCAAAGAATTCTGAAGCTTGTAGGAGCACACCAGGTAATAAACCCTGAAGAGGAATTCGGAAAAAAATTCGCAAACAGGATTATATACAGAAATATTATTGCCAATACCAACATAGGCGAAGACCTCAGCCTCACCGAAATCAAGACACAGCCCTCAATGGCCGGGAAGAACCTCATTGAACTTTCTCTGCCGGGAAAATACGGCGTAATAGTGGCCGGAATCAGGTCGGGAGAAAACGGAAAGGTTTCTCCGCCTTCGCCGACCGTGCCGCTGAAAGAAAAAGACAATCTGATTTTAGTGTCAAATGAATCCTCCATACAGAAGCTTATAAAAGAGGTTTGAAAATGAGAACTACCCGAACGGCATTATTAGGTTCATGGACCTTAATCATTCTAAATATTCTTATGGCTTTCGGGGCCATTTGGGTTTTTTCCAGAATGTCTCCCGCAATTGAAAAAATAATCAGGCAAAACGAGCATTCCCTTCACGCCTGCGAAGATATGCTCGCGAATCTGGCTTTTGCTTCATCCGGGGAAGAACACAGAAAAAAATCCAGAGTCTCCTTTGAGAAAGCCCTTGAAAGGGCAAGCGGAAATATAACTGAAGAAGGAGAATATTCAAAAATCAAAGAAATATCCGAGTATTACCTGTCGGCTTTTGAGGGAAACAGGAAGTCTATTGAAAAAACGGTTTACTCGGTAAAAAGCCTCAGCCAAATTAACAGGACCGCGATGAAAAAGGCGGATACAAATGCTCAGGAATTCGGCAATGCCGGTGCATGGGTTATTGTTTTCATGGCTTCCGGGACATTCATCGTAGGAATGATTTTCCTGCAGAATATTGGAAAAAACCTTATAAACCCTTTGAATGAAATCCATTCAGTGATAACGGAATTTAATAAAGGCGATACTAAACGGCGCTGCTCTTACCCCGATGTTCCGGAAGAAACGCAGCTACTTTTTAACGAAATTAACAAAATCCTTGATGAATACAAAGAACCTTCTGTCTAAGATAGTTTCTCAACTATTGTTACTTATTGATTAAGTTCCTAAATTTTTATATATTATCAATAGCCGCCATTGACAAAATTGTGGGGACGCACCGGTTTCGACGGGTCATGGATGGTTATGGAAGCATGCAGAGGTGCGGTTGGCCTCTTTAAAAAGCCGCAAACATAGTAACTGGCGAAACTTCATACGCCATGGCTGCCTAAGATAGCAGCCCGTTCTCTGGTTGGCCCTGTCCGCGGCTGATCAGCGAGCGTCACACAAGCGGACTGGCTTCTCCGCGGCGTTTCGGCGCGGCAGGAGTGAGATTTACCGGAACTGGCGATAAAGCAGCCTGTCTTTCGGCGGCTTTCTCGTGAGATCAAATGGAAGACTAAGCATGTAGCGTCTGTAATCTGAAATTTTCCGGACGCGGGTTCGATTCCCGCCGTCTCCACCAGTTTTTAGAAAAGACAACCCGGGTCTGCAGCCACCCGTTATAAGCCAGTTTTCACAGCTGCTTTTCCTGTATATTATATTATTTTTTTTTCTTCGGACTTCATCGCGGAAAACTCTGGTCCTGCTGCGCTTGAAAGCCGGTATTTGATCTCGAATGGCATAAGCATGTATCTCAAGCTCAGCAATAATATGGAGGGGTTTACTTCCTGGATCCTGGTCAAATACAGAACGATCTTGATGCCTTCCTTGAGCGAAATAGTGGGAGCCGTCAGGCAAGGGGAATTCATGAACATGGTCACCGGAACTAAGAGTAAAGTTTGATCAGGCTCTGCTTTCCTAAATGATTGAGTCAGCTCAGTCCTCCCTTTCTGATCCGATTCGGTTTTGATGTATTACGCCGGGCATGGCGGACTCATGGGACATGTTTCGGGGAAAAACAGCAAGGGGCATCTTATAATTTCAATTCACGGAAGACATCAATTATATTCTGGAAACAAATATTTACGGCCCGAAGAAAACTGGTAAGGATTTTTAAAGCAAGGGACAGTAACATTGACTCCTGCCATTCTCGCATTAGCTGCCGGACTATTACTCCTTGTATGGAGCGCCGACCAGTTCATAGAAGGCTCGGCCTCTACAGCGGAGCATTTCGGCATGCCGCCGCTATTAATAGGAATGGTGATAGTGGGGTTTGGCACATCCACGCCCGAAATGGCCGTTTCGGCTCTTGCCGCATTCCAGGGCAGCCCCGGCATAGCGCTGGGCAACGCATACGGGTCAAATATAGCAAATATCGCTCTTATACTCGGTGTCACCGCCCTGATATGCCCGGTCCTTGTACACGCGACCGTATTACGTAAAGAACTGCCCGTGCTGACGGCCCTGACCGCCCTCAGCGCACTACTAATCAAAGACCTCCATCTATCGAGGTACGACGCGGCAATTCTGCTGTTTATTTTCTTCTTACTGATCGGATGGGTCGTCCGCAAAGGACTTAAAAATGAACCCGATCCTCTTGTGGAAGAGCTGGCAGCCAATACATCTACAAAAAAAATGCCTCTTAAAAAAGCGCTTATCCGGCTTTTTGCGGGAATGGTGCTTCTTGTAGCCAGCTCGCGAATCCTCGTATGGGGAGCCGTTGAAATCGCTCAGATATTCGGTGTAAGTGACATGATCATCGGTTTGACGATTATAGCGGTGGGCACCTCCTTGCCGGAACTGGCCTCGTCTGTCACAGCCGCGCGCAAAGGTGAGCATGATATAGCCCTCGGGAATGTAATTGGGTCGAATTTATTCAACACACTTGCCGTTGTCGGAATAGCGGGGACAATACACCCTTTTGCTGTGGAGCCGGAAACGCTCTCCCGGGACATGGTTGTGATGGGTGCTTTGACCCTTTCACTTTTCCTGATCGGCTTTGGATTCCGTGAGCGTCAGGGGCGTATCAACCGTTTTAAAGGGACAGCGCTTCTGCTGGTTTATGTGTGTTATACCGCATGGCTGATCAGAACGGTAATGGCGGTTAAGACATGAATTGTAAAACACACCGCCCGGTATTCAATCGGGAATCAAGCCCACGCCCATTCTCTGTTTCGGGAAAATGCAGAGAATTAAATTTCTTTCGACGTCCGGCATATCAATGATATCCTGTATCGCCTTCCTGGTATTGTCATAGTTAACCAGAAAGCTAAGCTCTTCCACAAGCTCTTCTTCGATCGTTTTGGTAACAAACTCATACAAGACTTCTGACTGTGCTGTCATATCCATATACTGATACCAGCATGCAGTATCGTTGTCGACAGTCATTTCCCCCATTTTATCCAGCTGATAATCGATGAGCCGAAGCAATGGCCGGGGATACATTCCCCGCTTTCATCCGTTTATGGGAGTCGATCAATCCCTCCATGAGGCTTTGCAGATCATCAGGTTTTGGACAAATGAAATGTATGATCTCCTTCTGACAGGCAACCGTCTGACCGACATAATTCTGGCTCACCCTATAGTCACTGTCTTTGAAACGCGGATCGACGATTCGGTTCTGAAGCTCTATCAGCCTTTCCTTTTCACAGAAGTCTTCCTTTTCGGCAAGCTCCAGCGATGTGATAAACTTTTCAGTTCGGGAAGCGTTGGGCTTGATGTGCTCAATTTCAAAAGAGGACTTTGTTTCCTTGTTGTAGAGGTAACCCAGTGCCCGGCGAAGTAGCTCCGGTGGATATGCGGTGACGATATGCTCGCACCTTTTGCGCAGGTCGGATAAATCCAGTTTGGAAAGTTTTTCGGTTCGTCTAACGACAGGGCAAAACGATTTGGGACCAAGGAGGTTATTCACAATGCGGTGGCGTGAAGATTTCTCTCCGCTCTGAACGGTGTAATAATCTTTGATTTCCAATGCATCGACATAGTTCCCGGAAGTCAGGTCGTCTACGGGCAGTTGCTTTCCGGTAAAAAACTCATAGAAAAACCAGATTCTTCGGGCATACTTCCCGGTAGGCTTGGATTTTATGTATTCGGTGAGCTCATCCTGAGAAGCTTTTTCGAAAATGCGAGTCAGCAAACCCAGATCGTAAATCTATTACAGGAAAGAGTGTCACGTTTATAAATCTGCATCTAGCTGGCGAAACTACTATCCCACGGGTAAAATGATTACATATTGGCAATTAGTCAGTAATATCATTACAAATACCGCCGATGTAGAAAGACCTTTAAAAATGTAGAATGTAATGCCCGTTTAATTTCCTCTTGACACACGCCCTTTTTTTTATTATATTATATGCGTATATACTTAATTAAAAGAGAAGACGTGAAAGATACGGAAAAAGCCGCGCGCATATTCAAAGCTCTCTCTGTAGAAACCCGCATACGCATGATAGAGCTTCTTAAAGATCGGGCGCTTTGTGTAAACGCGCTTGCAAATAAGCTTGGCATAAGCCCGGCCGGGGTGTCTCAACATTTACGCATATTACGCGATGCCGGGGCCGTTATAGCAGACAAAAAAGGCTATTACGTGCATTACCGGGTAGACGAAACCACTCTTGCCGACTGGAGCCGGACAGCGGGTATTGTTCTTGGAAAAGAAACGTAAGATTTTTTACATATAAATATAGTTTCTGTGCATATACTTAACTTAAAGGAGGCCGAAATGTGTAAACAGGAATGCGGATGCCGCAAAAAGGAAAACCTTAAAAACACTCCCGCCGAATGCACGCCCGAACAGATACGCGAATGCCATGGCGAAGAAGCGGGGCACCCCTGCGAAGAACCGGAAAAATAAAATTGAGCAACGAAATAGACAAAAAGAAACTTCTATTGCCGGATTATTACAAAACTGCAGCGCAGGACCTCATAGAATACTGTGCGGGAGACAACAGGAAGATATGGATTGACCTCGGATGCGGACCCGGCGATATTGGCTTAACTCTGCTCGAAAAACTTGATAACATAACAATGGTGCTGATGGATCCTGATTCCGACGCTCTGGATACTGCGCTAATCTCTTCTCGACAGCGAAGTGTTCTGCCACGGACGGTAACTGTTCTGGGTTCGGCAGAAACGATCCCGATGCCCGATAATTCGGTTGACGCGGTTGTCAGCCGCGGTTCTTTCTATTTCTGGCAGGACCGCGTAAAAGGACTCAAGGAGATATGGCGCGTACTTCGTAACGGCGGCAGAGCCATGATCGGCGGTGGTCTGGGAAAAAACTACCCCGAATGGGCGCGCCGTGAATTTATACGGAGACAGCGGGCTTCTCAGGAAAAAACCGGCCCTGAAGCGATGAAAAAATTCCTTGAAGCAAGAAACCCCGATACATTTCGGCGCCTTGCCGTAAAAGCCGGACTTCCCGCATTTGCGATCATCGGAGAAGGAGGTCTGTCCGAGGAAGACCCGAATGCGGGTATGGGAATATGGCTCCAGTTTGAAAAAGGAGAAAGCAATGAATAACGGATATCCTGACGCTGTTTCCGTTACCGGACTGGCGAAAAAGTTCGGTGATGTAACCGCGGTTGAGTCCGTAACGTTTAATGTAAAGTCCGGCGAATTCTTCGGACTGCTCGGGCCCAACGGCGCCGGCAAAACAACTACGATCAATATGCTCACCGGTCTCGCCCGCCCCGACAAAGGAACAATACTCATAGGAGGCGTCGACTGCATAAAAAAACCGCGTGCTGCCCAGAGTCTTATCGGAGTTGTGCCCGATGAAAGCAATCTGTACCCCGAACTCACGGGCCTTGAGAACCTGTGTTTCTGCGCGTCTCTGTACGGCTTCCAGAAAAAGGAAAGGGTTTTGCGGGCAAAACGCCTTTTAAATGATTTCGGTCTCGCCCAAGCCGCTTCCCGAAAATTCGCTGGTTACTCCAAGGGGATGAAACGGAAACTGACCATAGCTGCCGGGATTATTCATGACCCGGCCATACTGTTTCTTGACGAACCCACAACCGGAATCGATGTTTCAAGCGCGCGGCAAATCCGCGGTCTTTTACATGAATTACACGAAAAAGAAACGACAATCTTTCTGACAACCCACTATATCGAAGAAGCAGAACGCCTGTGCGGCCGTATCGCGTTTATTGTAAACGGACGAATAATAAAAACGGAATCTGTCGAAGATCTTATTCGGCCGGTTAAGGACAGACATTTACTGCGGATAGTTTGTTCGTCCGGCGTCAACGGACTCAAAGACGATCTGAAGACCCGGTTTAACTACGACAGCATAAAAATCACCGGAGAAAAAACGCTGCGGATCGAGGACAGCCGGCCTGTTCCCGCGGGCCCTATTGTCCGATTTCTGGAAGAACATGACATCGAAGTTTTTGAGGCTGCCAGACAAAGGCCAAGTCTTGAGGATGTTTTTGTTGAAATTACAGGAATAGAGTCTAAAGCCATGAACAAAGAAAAAGCAGGAGGCCGCAAATGAAAACATGGACAGCTTTCTGGAACATCCTCTTAAAAGATGTCCGGACATATTACCTTAAACCGCCTAATATCAGCTGGGGTATTATTTTTCCACTGGCCTGGACCGGTATGTTTTTTGTCAGGTCCGGCAAAGGCCTGGAAAGCATAGAATCCATACTCCCGGGCGTAACGGCATTGTCGATTTTGTTCGGCACCACCTCTCTGCTTGCGGTAACCGTAACATTCGAAAAAAAATACCGTTCGTTTGAACGCCTGCTGCTGGCTCCTATCCCCCTCGGTCTGTTGATGGCGGCCAAGACCGGCGGCGCTATACTGTTTGGTTTTTTCAATGCCTTTGTGCCGGTGCTTATGGCGTCTTTTCTCGTCGACATATCGGGCGTGCAGTGGCATATCTTTGTACCGTCGGTATTTCTTATCGCGGCATCCTCTACATTTCTGGGGTTTTTTATCGCCGTTGCCGTGAGCGAAGTGTTCGAGGCTCAGACCTTTTCCAATTTTTTCCGCTTTCCCATGATATTCCTGTGCGGACTGTTTTTTCCCATCAGTGCGCTGCCGGTTTTCCTAAAACCAATCGCCTACGCGCTGCCGCTTACCTACGGTGCGGACATGCTCCACGGGGCGATTAACGGCGCCAATACCATGCCGCCTTTTTTAAACCTTGGTATGCTCGCCGCTTTCTGTACCTTGTTGTTCGCGCTAAGTCTATACAATATAAAAAGGCGGTGGATTGTGTGATTGCCCGGACAGCGACATAGAATAACTTAACTATCAGACGCCATTATCAACGGCGCCGCGGCCCAATTTTCTGTAAAGGGTCTTCCTGCCGATTTTTAATATCGAAGCGGCCTTTTGTTTGTTTCCATCAACTTCTTTCAAAACATGATCTATATATTTTTTTTCCATCTCATTCAAAGATAAAAGCCTGCTCTTCCCGAATAGATGATTTTCCTGATATCCGGAATAATCCATAGTTTTCCCGCTTCTTTCAACACCCCGGTTTTCAGAAAGTTTTTCCGGTAGATCTTCCGGGCCGATATATTTTTTAGCAGAAAAAACCGCCGCGTGTTCAATTATATTTTTAAGTTCACGAACATTCCCGGGATAATTGTAACTCCTGAGCAGTTCCATGGCCTCGCCCGAAAAACCGGAAAATTCTTTGTTCAGAACCAGTCCAAACTGATAAAGAAATTTACCGGCCAAAAGCTCGATATCTCCTTGTCTTTCCCGCAACAAGGGAACATCAAGGCAAAACGTTTCCAAGCGAAAAAACAGGTCTTTCCTGAACTCTCCCGAATCCACAAGATCCGCAAGATTGCGGTTTGTCGAAGCGATTATTCTGACATTTACCTCTCTCTCCCGGTTTTCACCTATTTTTCTTAACTTTCCATCCTGGAGGATTCTCAATAATTTAGCCTGAAGAAAAACCGGCATTTCGGAAATTTCGTCGAGCAATATGCTTCCTCCGTCCGCCTCTGCGAACAGCCCGCGCCTTTCTTTAACGGCCCCGGTAAACGCACCTTCGGAATAACCCAGGAACTCGCTTTCCAAAAGGTGTTCCGGCACACCCGCACAATTAACCGGCAGAAAAGGACCGTTCTTGCGTTCACTTTCATTATGGACTGCCCTGGCGACCATTTCTTTACCTGTACCGCTTTCTCCTGTTATCAAGACAGGGCCTCTGGCTCTGGAAACACGCTTTATTTGCTCATACAGCCTGAGCATTGCATGACTTCTACCGTACATTCCGTGGAAAGTGTCGGAAAATAGCCCGCGCATCCTGTCCACAGTCTGAACAAGCTTGTTTTTCCTGAATATCCTTTTAATACACAGAATAAAATGCTCCAGATCCAGAGGCTTGGTAAGAAAGTCGTCAGCTCCGTTTTTAAGCGCTTCTATTGCTTTTGGGATCGTCCCGAAAGCAGTAATTATAAGAAACCCCGGCACAGCCGTGTGATACACATTTTTTATTTTTCCCATTAACTCCATGCCTCCCATACCCGGAAGCCTGAGATCACTTACAATCAGAGAGGGAAGCTCCAAAGCAGCTTTACGAAGCGCCTCCTCGGCCGTATTTATCCATTCCGCAGTATATCCGGCCTCTTCAACCTCTTCTTTAAGGAGCATCCCCAGAGCCCGGTCATCTTCAACTATCCATATATGCTTGCTGGAAATTCTCTCTTTTCCATTTTCCATAATCATCCTTGCCGATTTCCGTTTTCTTCTGTCTGGTCCTGCAAATAAAGTTCAAAACAACTGCCGTCCATCGAACTTTTCGTTACCTGGATCCATCCTTTATGCTCTCTGGAAACAGAGTGCACGATGGAGAGTCCGAGTCCGGTACCCTTCCCTACAGGCTTTGTTGTAAAAAACGGATCGAATATTTTAGAAGTAATCTCTTCCGGAACTCCCGGTCCGTCATCTTCTACATAAAAAATCACGCCTTTTCTCTTTTTTTTCCAATATATTTTTACTGTGCCGCCCGGAGTGCTCTGCACTGCGTTCATAAGAAGATTCACAAGGGCCAGATGAGCTCTTCCCATATCAAGTCCTATACAATAGTTGTCAGGTTCCGGATTTTTATCAATAATAACCGTCGTACCATTTTTTTCCGCCCCCTCTCTTACTGCTGCCACGGCCGAATCCACAATATCGTCGGGATTAACCCGCTTGCAATACAGCGGGCTTCTTCTGCTGAAATTCAGGAGCTGCCTGATGATATTCTCCATTCTCCGAACCTCACAAAAAATATCTTCTGTAAAAACTGCCAAATCTTTACGCGCCTTCAAATCCGTTTTCTTAAGAAGCCTCTGTGTCTTGCCGCTTATAACAGCAAGCGGTGTCCCCAACTCATGGGCAGTACCGGCCGCAAGCCTGCCCAGGGCCGCGAGCCTTCTGCTTTCCACAAGCCTTTTCTCCAGTACTTCCCGCTCTCTGAGCGTCTTTAGCAGTTTTTCTTCTGCCATTTTCAGACTGTTCAGCATATAATTGAACGACCTGGAAAGAGTATAAATTTCTTTCGGACCGTTTTCTTCAAGACGCTCGGCGCCGGCGGATTTATCCTTGGCTATTCGTGACATGAAACCTGTAAGCTTTTCCAGATAGACTCCAATCGCACGGTAATGCCCAAAAAAAATCACGGCAGTCAGAAAAACGATCAGCCCGATTAATATAAGAATTCCATAAAGCCTGATTTTATTGAGATAGCTCCTGAATTCGCTCTGTTTCCGGGTAACCTGAAGCATCCCGTTCACCCGGCCGCCGGTTTCGGTCAGAGGTACAAAATACGAGTAAACCGGTTTTCCCGCTATCTCCCCATACTTGCCAAAACGTTTCCCGGACGAAGCCGCTTCCCCCATGCTACTGCCGGAAGTACTGGAATCATTCACACCGACTCTGAATATTTCCTCTCCATCTATATCATAAACGTAAGCACTATACACCCGCCCTATCGCGAACACCGACTCCAGAGACTGTCTTATGCTGCCCGATCTTTCTTTTTCGACAGCATAGCTAAGTGGTAATTTTACAGCACGGGCAACAAGCTCCAGATCTTTTTTCATCTGTTCTTCCGATGATTTGCCAACAGAATATATCACAAGATAACTGAAAATCCCGAGAACCATTATCACAGGAATAACAATATAAAAGGACAGTATGGTTCTAACGCTTATCCGTTCTTTAAATTTTCCAAACAATATAATGATTTCCCCTTCCGTCAGAATTCTAAAAATATCCTGCCAACTGCTTATGATAAATATATGGTATTTACAATTGCTTTTCCAAACGTAAATTAAATCTTGCGGGTATTCAGGCTTTTTCATACCGACACAGTGTCACAATGACCCATGTGTTCGTATGACACACAAAATACAGGTGGATTTTTCTTAAACACAACTTTTTTTAGCTTTTTCAGCCTGTATTGCATCATTATCGATTCCCTACTGAGTTAGGCACGGTTAATGCTGTTATCTTCTCCGAGGAGCAATGAAGGAAAAGATCAGAAATTAGAAAGGAGGTCAAAAGCACTCATAGTTGTTTCTCTCACGGACCAAATCTTTGGTCATAAACAACCGCAATTAATAATATCTCTTTAGAAAGGAGAAAACTATGCTTAAACATTTAACACTATTGTTTGCATTCTCACTTTGTCTCGCCTTTACTGTTACAGCCCAGGAGAGCGCCGCACCAACCGAAAATATCCCGGTAAATTCGGAAAATCTGCAAAAAGCCGCAACGGCATACAATGATATTACAAATCTCAATGAAGCCTTGCGGGAAGCTCTGCAATCTACGCAAAACCAGCAACAACGACAGGAAATGCAGCAAAAGACAAATGAGGAGATGATTAAATCCGTAGAAAATAGCGGGCTTACCATAGACGAGTACAACCATATCATAACACAGGTCCGCAGCAACAAAGAACTCTCAAAAAAGTTCGAAGGTTATTTAAAAGAATAAATATTGCTTCAGCAGATAAAGGACCGTCTCCCGGCCGGGAGCCGGTCCTTTAAATATTAGCTTTTTCCATCTCTTTGCGAAAAGCATTTTCCTCTAACGGCAATATTTAGAACGTAAGCACCTTGTCGCTGCCGGCCACCCATTCCGCCAGCTTAGCCATGGTTGACTTGTTGGCACCTTC
>CAYNYI010000022.1:0-30765 GCA_964401455.1 uncultured Fibrobacterota bacterium | reverse complement strand
CCCGGAAGGGGTTTGGGCATAATAAAAATATCTGTTTACTCCCGATTTAAGTGTCAGATGATCAGTATAAGGCCTGTAAGATTCTTCGGGGGCGGTCTTATAAAAAACGCGGCAGTCCGGAGGATGAATAAGACGAAGCTCCGATCCTTCCGGATATTCACCCGGCCTTAAGGAGGGTCTTACAACCGGGGCCCCCGGTCTTATCCTGAAAGCCGCTGAATACACCCCCGACTTATTCCCGGCGCTGTCTACAGCAATAAATTTGAGGTTTGCCGAATCTTTTACAGTTATCCTGCGGAAATAAAGCTTTGAAGAAACTGTAGGGACTGTACCGTCATCAGTGTAATAAATTGCGGCAGGTTCTGATGAAAAGGCGCTTATCTCAACCGGTTTTCTGGCGGTCCTGATTTCCGGATAAACCCTAATACGAGGCGAAAGAGTATCTATACGGTACAATGCCGAAAAGACCCCGGTCTGACTGCCCGTCAAACCAACAGCGTAAAAACGGATTTCAGTTTTTCCGGTATCGGCAATCTCAATCGGTCCTCGATACTGCAAAGACAGATCGTCGGGAACACTTCCGTCAAGAGTATAACGTATGACCGCATTTTCAGGAGCATTTATCGAAACGGAAATTGTTTTTCTGTAGGTGCCGGGCCCAGGAGAAAGAGTATACCCCTCAGAATTCCCGTTACTTTCTTCAAGATCTCCGGCAGCAAAAGATGCCGCCGTCCCCGCAAGACACAGCATAAGAAAAAAAACGGCCGGTCTCAAATTCTGGGTATTCGTCATTATTTCAGCATCGCTTCCAGTTCTTCCTGATTCACCGAGTATTTTTCGCGGCAGAACCGGCAGACAGCCTCCGCCGGTTTGTTTTCCCGGATCATGGCCTGAATCTCATCCCGGCCGCTTAATCTCAATGCGCTGAGCACTCTATCTTTTGAACAGGGGCAGTAAGGATTTATATCAAAATCTTTAAGCACATTGAATCCAAACCGCCCGAATATTGCGTCCGAAATTTGGTCTATACCAGCGCCGGGACGGAAAATATCCTTCAGTGGAGGCAGGGCCTTTATTATTTCTTCCATGACCATGGTCTCGCCTTCGGCGGCTTCCGGGAGCTTCTCTATATAAAAGCCCCCGGCAAAGGCTATGCTTCCGTCTTCGGACATCACAGTCTCGCATCCGAAAGCCGACTCTCTCTGTTCCGAAATATTCAGATAACGGGCAACCGAATCAGCAAACTTTCCGGGAATAAGGTCAACAGAACTTACAGCCGGTTTTTTCCAGCCTTCCACCATCCTAGTAACAGTAATGACCCCGGAACCCAGCATTGGCTTATTTTCAACATTACCCCCGTTAAACCCCTGCAGAGTCTCAGGTATATAGCCCCTTACATAGCCGGTCGGTCCCGCGTCGGCCTGGCATGATGACAGCAGGCCGTCAGACTTGAGCGAAAAACTTAGAGAACCACGCCCCTTAAGATTGGTAGCAAGCAGCAGCGCGGTGTTAATTACCCTTCCGAAATCTCTGCGATACATCGACGGAGTACCGTGCAGCCCTGTTATTTTACGGACCGCCCCTGTCGAAACCGCGACGGCGGCCCTGAAATGCCCCTGCCTGGTGATACCTCTGTATATTTTATCTTCCATAATACATAAAGATAACTATTTTATTATCTTTAGTGCATAATGAACATACCGAAAAAAATAAAAATCAGACTTGGGAAAGAGTACAGAAAATTCTTCGCAAACTCAATAAGAAGAAAGGAAACACCGGAGTTTCCGGAAAGGGTCTGCATCCAGACAGTATCATACTGCAACTCAGGCTGCGTTTTCTGTCCTCACCCTTCACTCCGTAAAAAACTTCCGCAGGGCAAAATGGAAGAAAAACTTTTCTGCAGGATAATTGATGAATGTTCAGAGTATAAAATAAAACACTTCTCCCCGTTTCTTATGAATGAGCCCCTCATGGATCCTGAAATTTTTAAACGAACGGAATACATAAGAAAAAAAATTCCGGGCGCGAAAATATCATTAAACACAAACGCGTCGCTTCTGGATCGGGTTAAGGCGGAAAAACTCGTCCATTCAGAAATTGATTCTCTGTCAATTAATATTCAGGGCACCGAACCCGAAGACTTCAGCCGACTGATGCGGTATCTTGATTATGAAAAAACAATGGAGAATATAAAAAGGTTCATGGCCATGGCCCCCCCTTTCAAAGTGGATGTAAATGTAATGGCATTTAATTCGGTTAAAGACCGAATAGATCAATCCTGTAATTTCTGGGAAGAACTGGGGATCGTCCCCTCGGTGAATGAGCCCTATGACTGCGCAGGAAACATTACAAGCCCTGAAATTAAAACAACACCCCGAAAAGAAGGAATGATAAAAGGCTGCTGGAATACCGATTCTCCTTTTTATTTTGAACGCCCGATAAAATGGCTGCATATTTTGTTTAACGGCGATGTCGTTATATGCTGTCTCGACTGGAAAAGAAATACTATCGCGGGAAATGCCGAAAAGACCTCAATCAAAGAGATATGGCACAACAAAAAGTTCAATGCTTACAGAGATATGGTTTACGGTAAAAAAGATGCTCCGCCGGATTTCTTATGCAGGAAATGTGCTTTTGCGCTTTAAACCGGATTAGAAAGGGCAGCAAAGACCTCACCGCAATCGAAAGGCCATTCTCCCGACTTCAGATATTCCGCCGCGGCTTCGCCAGTCTTCCAGTTATCGAAAAGAAAACGGCTCTGATCTCCCGGACAAATGTTGTACGCGATAAACCCTTTTTTTTCCAGCATCACGATTATTTCAGCCCCGCGTTCTTTAAACTCTTCGGTAAATTCAAAAGAAAGCATCGCGGGTGCATCTATGATCCCTTTTATAACGTCATACTCATGACCTTCGGTATCGATCTTCGCATAAAAAGGCACTCCGTATTTTTCGGCAAGATTCTGCCATGTAATAAGAGAAATTTCCTGCGACTCTGAAAAAGACAACTTCTTAAAGCGTCCATTATTTCTCCAGCCATCTTCGAGAGTGGAAAGCTCCGAGCTTTGCCTGCAAATCATTATGCGGCCGTTTCCGCTCTCTGACGAGACGGCAGTATTCACAGGTATTACGCGCTCTTGATGTTTATAACGCTTCTTTAACCCCCGAAAAACGGCCTTCACAGGTTCAACCGAGATGACTTTTCCCGCGCCTGCCCTGAGCAGGGCCTCTGTCATGTCTCCCCTGTTGGCGCCGATATCGAAACATAAAGCGTCTTTCTCCAAAAATTCGGAGTAGAAATCCGCCGTATTTATAACCCGTTTTCTGTCTTCCGTATACCCCCGGCGAATCCGGGAAGAAAAAAGAAGCCTTGCGGCAAAACAGGCCCTGTCTATAATCGTTTCAAAATCCATATCACTCTATATTATAATAGATTACCGCGTATTCAATAAACTATTTTAACTTTATGAGTTATACATACGGGGTGTCCAAACGCATTATCGATCTAATTCTGGGCTTCACGGGAATACTTATTACCGCGTTATTGTTTCTACCGGTCGCGGCCGCGATAAAGTTAGATTCTCCCGGCCCTGTTTTTTTCAAACAGAACCGTGTTTCCAAGAACGGAAAAATTTTCAGATTCTATAAATTCAGGACCATGTTCACCGGTTCCTCTTTCACTCCCGAAGAAATGGACAGACTGAATGAGGCCCATTTCCCCCTTTTTAAAATGAAAAACGACCCCAGAATTACGAGAACAGGAAAATTCCTGAGGAAATACAGCATTGACGAATTTCCACAATTCTGGAATGTTTTAAAAGGAGAGATGAGCATAGTGGGCCCAAGGCCTCCGCTTGTACACGAGGTTGAAAATTATAATGAACATCAGAAAAAAAGACTAAGCGTAAAGCAGGGTATAACCGGGCTCTGGCAGGTCTCGGGACGAAGCAACGTTTATTTTGACCGCATGGTTAACCTGGATATTTACTATATCGAAAACCGTTCGCTATGGCTTGATATAAAAATAATCCTTAAGACAATTCCGGAAATATTTATACATACCGGAGCCTACTGAAAATGAGGATATTTCTCGTCAATACGGAATACCCCCGGGAGGGGTCTCACGGAGGCATTGCCACATATGTTTATAATTCCGCATCGGTATTTTCCGAGCTTGGTCATAAGACATTTGTTCTCGATAAAAAAAAGGCTCCTGCCGAAAAACTGCTTTCGGATATTGAATTTATAAATTACGGGCGGGTAAAAAAAATACCCCGGGGTTTATCGGCCGTTTTACACCGTTTGTTCCCGGCCGCGGCCCGACATATTGAATATTGTGCAGGTCTGGCAGATGCTCTTGAATCCGCCGGAGCCACAGAAAAGGACTCATATGTTGAAATTCCGGATTATCTCGGAGAGGGAATTTTTCTGAAACACAAAGGTATCAGATATTTTTCAAAACTCCACACTCCTACTTTCATGCTCGAAAAGCTCAACGGGCATAAGGACCGTTATTCGTTTCTGTTTAAAATGTTGGAAAGGATCTCCGTAAAAAACTCATCAGGCGTTTCATCGCCAAGCCGGTCGCTCGCGCGTATATCCGAATCGGGATTCGCCCTTAATAAGCCGGTACACATAATTCCTTACCCCTTATACAGAACCGGTAAGACGCTCAGAGAAACAAGGGAGACGACAGTTCTTTTTGCCGGACGAGACGAGAAACGAAAAGGCACCGGACTGATTAGGGAATTCGGATTTCTTTTAAAACAAAAAGCCCCGGAGTATGTTTTAAAAGTCTGCGGTGAATTCGGGAGACAGAACGGTACAAAAGAAGGAAACATTATTTTTACCGGGCCTCTCGGAAGCGAAAACCTCAGAACGGAATACCGCCGCGCTTCGGTTTTTCTTTTTCTGTCATCCTGGGATAACTTCCCCAATGTGGTTATTGAGGCAATGCAAAACGGATGCATTGTTCTTTCATTTAAAAACGGGGGAGCGGAAGAAATGATTGAAGACAAAAAAAGCGGCTACCTTTATGATAGAAACCGTCTCGGAGAGATGGCTCAAAAAGCTGTGGAAATCATGAAACATCCGGAGGATTTTGAAAATATCAGAAAAAACGCGCTAACCAGAATAGAAAGCGTTTGCGATCCGGCAAAGTTCGCAAAAAAAACACTGGAGCAGGTAAAATGAGCAGACAGCGTTCCGGAGTACTTATAGAAAATACGATCTTTTCGATTTTCAATACATTTCTTGCTCTTGTAACCTCTCTTTTCATGTCACGATTTGTCGCCAGGTCCCTCGGCCCCGCGGATCTCGGAATATATCATCAGGTGCTGTGGTTTGCCGGAATACTCGGTACATTGATTGGGTTCGGTCTCATAAGCACCGCTACGCGCTTTGTGGCTAAATACCAGGGAGAGGGAAATCAGGACGCATCGAGAGAAGCGGTAAGATATATACTTAAAATCGAAATAATAATATGCCTGATCGTTACTGGAACAGCATCAATATTCGCCAGCGAAATTGCGGATTACTGGTTTTCACCTAAACAGTCATTCTTTTTCTTCCTTTCATTTCTCGGTCTTATTCCCGGTGTCATCACCGCAGTTTTCTCGGCATCCATAGCCGGCATACAAAAGTTCAAATACTTCACAATTCATTCTCTTGTTTTTGCCCCGTTTACCTTCGGCGCAAAATGCTATGTGCTCTTTGTCAGCGATTGGGGAATAACAGGACTAATATGGGTAAATATTGTTTTCTCGGCTCTGAGCGTACTGTTTTACATGAAGGCCCTGCAGAATAGCGGATTCAGCCTTTTTAAAAAGTCAAAGCATCTTCCTGCTGAAGATAAAAAACAGATAAGAAAATACGGGCTCTCTGTTTTCTCGATAGAGATATCAAATACAGTTATATGGAATAAGTCTGAAATGTTTTTTCTCGGACGTTTCTGCGACTCGGTACAGATTAGTTTCTACGGTCTTTCTTTCAATATCGTAAACAAAATGACCACTATGTTTTCGGGCATTATCTGGAAAACGCTTTTCCCGATAATTTCAGAACTTCACGGAGCCAAGGATAAAAAAAATACAGCTAAGGCATACGAACTCGCATCAAGATATCTCGCATTTATTTCATTCCCCATCGGTGTCGCCGGAATAGTACTGGCGTATACCTTCATTGTATTCTGGTACGGACGTGATTATGCGGAAATGAAAACCGTAATGCAGATACTTTTTTTAACAACGGCAATAGGAGCGGTAGGGAGCGCCCAGGGAGCGGTGATATACGGAACCGGCAGGCAGAAAGCGACTTTTATCGCGGGATGGACGCTGGCTGTATTGAATATAATAATGAACATCTTTCTTATACGAAAATACGGCGCTCTCGGAGCGGCTGTCAGCAACGGTACTGTACAGGTCCTCGGTATTCTGACCGGAATTTTCTATGTGCGGATATGGATGAACATAAAATACCCGTTCAAATCCGTCTCAAAGATACTTCTCTCCTCAATAATAATGGGGATCGTCATGAAGAAAACCCTGGAATATAACGGCGGCGGCCCGGGCGCGCTGCTTTCTCTAGGGGCAGGCCTGATAACCTATATTTCCGCGGCGGTTTCACTCGGAACATTCGACGAAAACGACTTCCGGATAGCGGAAAAAATCGTAAGCTACCTGCCCGAAAATACCCAAGGGCTCCCGTCCGGAGTTCTAAAAAAATTCAAGTCAATTAAAAAATTCAGAAAAGGAAGAGAACTTTCTCTGCTTTATCATGAAGCCGGTTACGGCGATACATTGATGGCCGGTATTACGGCGAGAGAAATCAGAAAAAAGCACAGAGGCATGAGCATAACCGTTAACGGAGTAAAGAAAGAATTGCTCTTTAATAACCCGAATATCGACTCGCTCGGTGATCGTTATAACGGCATAGACCTCAACTACCATACAGGAGAAATAAATATTGGCCCACATTACGAAAGATGCCTGCCCGAAATAATGTGCAAAAAAGCGGGAATAGAAAACCCGGAACTTAAACCGGACTTTTACCCTTTCCCCGAAGAAGAAAAATACGCGGAGGAATTCAGAAAATCAATAGACAACCCTTACATTACAATCCAGCCGCAATCGGGGAACTTTGACGCCGGAAGAAAGCTATGGCGTCCGGAAGGGTGGAAAGAACTGACGGAATTACTGAAAAAAGAGGGTTTACAAACTGTACAGCTCGGGGCCCCCGGCGACGAACCGGTCCCGGGCGCTTTAAATATGTGCGGCAAAACGGACATAAGACAGTCCTTAATGATAATTTCCCGGGCCGACGCTCATATAGGCCTCCCATCCTCGCTTATGCACGGCGCATGCGCTGTATCCACACCGGCCGTTATTATTTTTGGAGGTTTCGAAAGATACCGGAACTATAAATACCCCGGGATTATAGCTATTGAATCTGATGTTTTCTGTTCGCCCTGCGCCGAGTCCAACAAGAGAATAAGTCCATGTCCTAACAAAAAAATTTGCATGGAAAAAATTACAGCCGCGGAAGTTTTAGAAGCATGCCTAAAAATCAGGAAATGCCGATGAGAAAAGTTACAGTATGCATTATAACCTACAATATGTCAGGGTACCTGGAAAGACTTATAAAAGCGCTTCAGGAACAGACTCTCGGTATTGAAAACTTCGATATACTTATTGCCGATGACGGCTCCGGCGACGGTACGGAGGAGTTACTAAGCAAGAAAACTTTTTCAGGAGTAATTTATAAAAAATTCGAACGCTACGGACGCGGGAATATGAGAAACTTCTGTCTTTGGATTACAAAGACTCCCTGGATTGCTTTCACCGACGCCGACTGCATCCCGGAGGCCGTATGGCTGGAGTCTCTGCTCTCATGCGCTGAAAAAAACGGGTATTCCGCCGTAGAAGGCAAAACTATTCTGACAGAACCCGACAGGCCTATGACACATGCGGTCTTCTCCGAGTCCGGGGGCACATTTCTTACCTGCAATATTCTCTACAAAAGACACGATCTTCTTGTTTCAGGAGGGTTCATGCCGGCGATGTTCATGCATGAAGACACCGAAGCCGGCCTCTCCGTTTCTGAAAATTTTCCCTGCGGTTTTTCCGAGGACGCAGTTGTAAGCCACCCCCCGAGACAAATAGGTTTTTTTAAAAGCCTCGCAGCCGCGCCTTTTGAGGCCCGTGAAATATTCCGCGCAGAGAATCTCCTGTCTATAAGACATCCGGGCCGATATGGAGAAGTCCGCTGGACTCCGCACTGCGAAGAAGCGCTTAAAGCCCTGGCCTTTAAATATTCTCTGATTTCCATGAGACGATTTGTAAAAACCTATAAACGGTATCCGGCAGCTTCTTTTTTTCAATTGATTATTTATTTATGGAAACAGCTTTTTATAATATCCAATTATCTGAGAGGAATCCGCGCATACTGATGCAATCCGGGAAAAGAATCATATTTGTCCTCGAAAAGAAAAAGGGCCCTTTATGCGCTACGGACAGGGTTTCTCTTGAATACGCCGGATGGTTTCTTAAAAAAGGTTTTTCCGTAGAAAAATTTTACAAATCGGAGATGTTCTTTTACGGTACTAAAGCAGACTTTCTCTTTCATCCGCTGATAATCGCCTTTCGCCTTCTTCGCTACCGCAGATCGGCCGGTGTTTTCTGCATAGGCTCGGACGGCGCGGCAGCGGCCCCGGCGTCGGTTCCGGGATTATTACCGCCTGTAATATCTATAAACCACGGATCACTACCAAGAGTTTATGAAGCCTCGAAAAAATATGGATCAGCCTCCGCGGCGTGTTTTCTCACCCGGCCTCTGAGGAGCATACTGACTTTTTCACAAATGTTATTCAGCAAAAAGATCCTTTGCGTAAGCCGGAATGACGAGGCATTCCTTAAAAGAAAATACCGCTTTCTGAAAAACAAAATCCTTTATATCGGAAACGGTGCAGCCCCTTCGGACATGAAAACGGACCCGGACGAGAACAAAACAATAATCTTCACAGGAAGCTTTACATGGAAGAAAGGCTACGGCTGCCTTGAGGAACTGATAGCCTCATTCCCCTTAAACAAATTCAGATGGGAAATTACCGGAACCGGTGTTCCTGATAAACTCCTGATCACAAAGCATCCCCGGCTAAACAGAAAAGACGTAATAATAACCAGGGAACTCAGTCATGCAAAACTAATGCGGAAATTCGCGGAAGGCATGTGCCTTGTTCAGACTTCATTATTCGAGGGATCACCGCTCGTTCTTTATGAAGCAATGGCGGCGGGACTGCCGCAGATAATTTTTGATTATGAAAACGGCTTTTCCGATACCATAGACAATGAGACCGGATTTATAATTCAGACAGGCAATATAAAAAAAATGGCAGAAGCGCTGGAGCGGCTTTCGGGATCCGCTGAATTAAGGAAAAGGATGACGGCAAATTCGCTGAGGCAAAGCAGACATTTCACATGGGAAAAAAGATGCGAAAATCTGAAGGAGGTCCTTCCGGACCTCGGATATGCGCAGTAATTGTCTCAATTAGAGATGATATGATAAGAGGATGCCTGAATTCTATCTTAAAGGCGGACTCCCCAAAGATTGACGAGATTACTGCGGTAACCTCATATAATGCGGATGAATTGAAAAAGGAATACCCTTCGGTAAATTTCATTCTTCTTCCGGAAAAATCCATCTCCAGAAAGCGCAACGTCGGCATCATGAATACTGAAGCGGATATAATCGCTTTCACGGACGATGACTGCTCAGTCTCAACCGGCTGGGCCGCCGGGATAAAAGAATTACTTTTTGAAAAAGGATACCAGGCCGTCTTTGGACGCACGATTGTTGAAAAGTCCGGAAATCCTTTCAATACAGAACTCGAAAAACCGGGTTTCAGGACCTGTAACGCTTTTTTCAGACGGGATGCCCTGATTAAAGCAGGATGTTTTGATGAACGCTTCGATATCCAGAGAGAGGACTCCGATATTACTTTTACAATTATTGAAAACGGCGGCCGATACTTTTTTTCTGAAAAAAATACAGTAATTCACCGAAAACGGAAAGATTCATACTTCGATCTTTCTAAATCAGCGTCTCGTACGGCTTATGATCTCATGCTTAAAAAAAAGCATCCGGTACTTTTTAAAAAATTCAAAGAAAGACTTATACCGCTTAAGTATCTGCCTTTTGCTTTTCTTCTATTCTTCGCCGCCGCCGGAACTTTTCTGGAATACAGGATTACTCTTTATTCGATAATTTTGTATTTTATCTATAGCGGGGTTTTGTCATTTATTTACTTCAAAGGAAGCTTTATCCGTTTTCTTTCGGGGTTTTTTGATTTCTGCACCGCCCCCCTTATAAGGTTTTCTGGTTTGATAAAATATTTTACGCGGGGAAAAAATTGAAAATAGCCATGATCCACAGGGATATGCCTCCGGATTCTCTCGCCGGTGTACCGATAGCCGTCCACCGTCTCTCCAATGAGCTCTCCAGACGCGGCCATAGTGTGGATGTCTTTACAACCAGCCGCAGGGCCGCGGGTGCACTCTACAGCTCAAGGGGGATATCGGCCGTCAACACATCCGGCTTCCGCGCTAAGTTGGATTTCTGCCGGAAAATAAAATCAAAAGACTTCACAAACTATGACATAGTGCATGTTCATTCAGCCGGCTGCGAAAAAGATTTCGGCGTACCTCTTGTCCGGACTTTTTACGGCTCAGCTCTTTATGAGGCTCTATACTCAAAAAACCCGGCCAGATTTTTCTCACAGCTGTACTTCGTATTACTTGAAATAAGGGGCGTATTCAAAGCTGACATCTGCACTTCGCTGCCGTCTTCATGCTCAGGTTTTCCGGCTTTCGGGTCCGAAAAAATCCATGTAGGGTGTCTCCGTCCGGAATCCGCGGGAAGAAAAAGCCATGCCCCTCTTTTTGTCTCTATCGGCTCTCTAAGAGGAAGAAAAAGGGGAAAGAAACTCCTTGACATGTTTACAAAAAACATCAGACCTGACTTTCCCGAAGCAAAGCTCATTTTTATCGGAGCCGGTTCTTCGGAACTTCCGCCGGAAGGAGTCGAATTCAGAGAAAATATTTCCGAAGAAGAAAAGACAGAGCTTCTTATGTCGGCCTGGGCATATCTCTCGGCATCGTCGTATGAGGGATTCGGAATTCCCTATATTGAGGCGATGACATGCAAAACCCCGGTCCTCACAAGGTTTAACTGCGGGGCAAAAGAAATGTTTTCGGATGAACGCTGGTCTCTTTGCAGAAGCCAATCGGAAATGGCTTCTAAAATTTCAGACTTAATCAACGAACCCGGGTTGAGAGAAAAACTCTCAAAAAAAGCCGAAAAAATCTCCGAAAACTATTCGATTGAACTAATGGGCGAAAAATTCGAGGAAGTTTATAAAAAGCTTCTGAAGGAGAAACGCTGTTGAAAACTCCGGGAGAAAAAAAAACCGACATACTGCTCATCCTGATAATGTTTATGGTCTCGGTAACCCTTTACAGGGCCGCAGGCATAAGCTTTACCGAGGACAATGCAACCCTCTGGCAGGTGGCGGATACCGCTCTACTGAAGAACTCTCTTCTTGAGACGCTTTTTTATCAGCACAGCCAGCCGCCTTTGTTTAATCTTATGACCGGCCTACTTTTAAAGACAGGTTTTTTTGATATACCGGCCTATACCGTTTTTCTCTCTATGTCATTCGGTCTGTGCGTGCTGGTTTACCGGATTCAGAGGCTCCTCGGAACAGGAAGGAAAATTGGGCTCGCTGTGACCGCCTTATTTGTATTCAGCCCTCCCCTGATTTTATACACTCACTGGTACTTTTATACTCTCCCGGCCGCATTTTTACTTACGCTCTCGGTTTATATTCTTTTTTTCGCGGTTAAGTCCGGCAAACGCTCTTACTTCCTTATGTTTTTTCTTACAATCGCCGCACTTTCTCTTCTTCGGTCACTTTTTCATCTAATTTATATCCCCGCGGTGCTTTTGCTTATTATCCGGTTAGTTCCGAAAAAAAGGAACATCCTTATCACGGCGTTTGTTTTGCCATTTATTCTCGTTTCTTCATTTTATTTGAAGAATCTGCTGCTATACGGAAAATTCTCTGCAAGCTCCTGGTCGGGTATGAACCTATGGACAATGACAACCGGAAACCTGGATAAACAAAACCTTCGCTCTCTTTATAATGCCGGAGAGATTTCAGAGATATCGTTGATAAAAAGATTTTCTGAACCCGGAAAATATCCGGATAAATATCATCATATACCGGATAAATTTAAAAAGATAGACATTCTCTCGCAGAGAAGAAAAAAAAACGGATTTGTTAACTATGATTATTATCCGTATATTGCTATCTCGGAGAAATACAGCGAGGACGCCGTAAAAGTATTCCTCCGCAGACCTTTCACGCTGATAAAAGGGCTCGGAAGATCCTGGTTCGGTTATTTTAAGTCAGCTTCCGATTACGGTTATCTTTTCAAAAATTCAGAGGAGATTCAGCCCGCGGTAAATTTATACGATTACTTTCTATATGGAAAGATCCCCTTAAACCTTACAAAATATGATTTTCTTCCAATCCGTTCGGGCCGCAGACATTATTTTTATCTCTTTCTTTTTCTGGGATTACCGTTACTTTACTGCTATGTGATACGGTCTTATATAAACGGAGGTCCTCTGGAAAATCATGCGGCGAGAACAATAACGGCATTGATCCTTTTCAATATCGCCTTTACAGCACTGGTGGGAAACTCGTTTGAGACGGGAGAGAACAATCGTTTCCGTTTCATGACCGATCCGCTTTATACCGCGCTGGCAGGATATTTTCTTTCAGACATAATTCGGAAACTGAAGACAGGGAAACAAAATGCGGCCTAAAACAAAAAATGCCATTTTTCTGACTGCATCCGCGGCCGCAGCTTTATTTACAGGCTACAAAATAATATCAGCCCCCACAAGGGCCGAGCTTTTTCTTTTATTAACACTTGTCTTCTTGATTCCTGTACTTAAAAGACCAAAAGCGGGAATACTTCTTTTACTTGTAATCTCCCCTTTAACAGCGTTTATAAGGAGGATTTACTATCTCGGATTTGAGAGAATGAAATTTGACCCCGTACTTTTGATTCCGGACGCCGTTACGGCCCTGACAATTGTGGGGAGCATGATGGTATTGAATAAAAATGATTTCCAGGTTAATGTTTCACGCGACAAAAAGACCCCGGCTAATTTCCTCCTTGTCTTTATATTATGGCTCTTTCTTAAAATATTCATCGGAAACAGCATCGGGACCTTTGACGGACTAGCCGCATTTAAATTTAACGGGTTTTATATTTTTCTTTTTTTTATACCTCTTATGGTCAGATTCAATGAAAACGATTACAGAAAGATTGCAAAGATCACAATCATCATAACATTCATTACTTCTTTGTACGGTTTAAAGCAGCTTTATCTCGGCTATACTGTCT
This sequence comes from uncultured Fibrobacterota bacterium, assembly GCA_964401455.1. Lineage (GTDB taxonomy): Bacteria > Fibrobacterota > OXYB2-FULL-49-7 > CAYNYI01 > CAYNYI01 > CAYNYI01. The sequence continues at coordinate 17,294 of CAYNYI010000022.1, read as the reverse complement.
TCGAAACCCGCTGGATAAACAGCGTATCCTTTTCAACACTTGTGGTGGGGAACATTACCCGCCCATTTTCAACATTCGATTCACCGGCCGCATTCGCGGACATGACAGTAATAGGGCTCCTTTTCATTATTTTTGCCAAACAGTCTGGAATAATAAGCAAAAGTTTTTTTCCCCTTCTTCTTCCAACGCTGTGGGCACTCCTTATAAGCTCCGTGCGGGCGAACTGGTTCGGGGCAATTGCGGGCTCGGCGAGTCTGATATTTTTTACACAGTTTAAAAATAACCGCCAGAGAGCGATTTTCTCCGTTACAGCACTTCTGATGCTTTTTGCCTTCAGCCAGGCTTCATCTTACTTTCTTGGTGAAGAAGATTCGGGATACTCTTACAGTCAGTCATCGATGGAAAAAGACATGACCGACATCCTGATAAAAGAAAGAATGGGCGGACTTCTCAACCCGCTGCAGGAATATTCTCTTCAGAAAAGGTTTCTGCTTTGGGGATATGCTTTTAATCACGGACTGCGGAATCCTCTGGGTACCGGACAGGGAAGTTATGCCGGGGCACACTCATATTTTTTCACTCTTTTTGCCGATACAGGCTGGCCCGGTATAATTTTGTTTTTCCTTTTCTTCTTTTACTTTCTGTCGGCGGCATTAAAAGAATATGATTCATTAGAAGAAGGCTTTCATAAAAAATTCACCGGGCTTTCTATCTCTCTTTTCTTTGCGGTATCACTTATGAATACCACGGGATCACATATTCATTCGCATCCCGGAGACATTTATTACTGGTTTCTGGCGGGTTATACTATCAGCATTAAATACATGAAAGGCGCCCCGAATGAGAACAGCGGTGATAAGCCACTCCTCCATAATAAATAAGAACAGGGAACAATTCAGAAAAATCCCCGGCGAGGTCAGAATTTTCGGTCCCTCGAAATGGTATGATAAAAGTTATCGTTTGCAAATAGAAGCCGAAATTTCTGAAGATTATACCCCGGTTACAGTTCTTTTTAAAAGCAAACCTAATTTACATCTCTATTCCCCTTTTCTACTTAGAAAACTTATGGAATATTCTCCGGACATAATCTTTGTCCATGAAGAAGCCTGGGCGCCGGCATGTGCCTTTACGGCTTTTTTCTCCGGCGGACGGCTACCCCCTTTCGTTTTCTACTCCAATGAGCAAAAGCAGGAAAAGATTTCCACGGCAAGAAGGATTATTCAGGACTATGTGTTCAAAAAGGCATCAGGGGCGGTGGCGGTTTCAAAAGCTGCTGCTTCAAGAATAAAAGATAACGGCTTTAGCGCTCCGGTCTGCGTTGTCCCGTACAGTATTAATCAGATGCCTTCGAAAGGTTATTTTCCGGGAAAAGTTTTAAAAGCCGGATATATCGGAAGATTCATAAAAGAGAAGGGCGTACTCGACCTGGCGGAAGCCTTGAAAGGCGTAGACGGCATAACCGTTAAAACAGCAGGAGACGGACCATGCGCGGAGGAATTTAAAAACTCTGTGGAAAATTCAGGAGTCCCGCTTGATTTCATGGGTTATGTTCCTCATGACAAAACCGATAATTTTTATTCGGGCATATGCATTCTCATTATCCCTACCCGAAAAACCAGGACCTATGAGGAACAGTTCGGCCGCGCTTTAACTGAGGCGGCGGCGAGAGGAATTCCGGTCATTGCCTCCGATTCCGGAGAACTTCCCTCGCTTATAAAAAAACTAGAATGCGGCCTTGTTTTTTCTTCCGGAGATGTAGCAACCCTCAGAGACGCCATTATAAAACTTAAAGATAATCCGGAGCTTGGGAAAGAGTTTTCCGTGAAAGGACGGGAGAACAGCAGGAGATTATTCTCCCCTGATACGGCAGGCAGACAACTAGGAGAATTTTTGAGAACGACACTGAAGGGAAGCTCACAATAATATACATCTCCAATTACTGATACTTTTATTCAGCACAATCATAACAGTTTTCTCTGTGAGGCTGTTTCTTATAAACGGCATTGACAGGCTAAGTCTGGCGCTTGGTTTTACCGGTAAAACCCGGGGGCAGTTAATCGGTTTCGCGACCAGCATACCCGAACTTGTGGTGGTGGTTTCAGCGAGTTTGACCGGTGTTTTTCAGGCGGACTTCCAGAATATCCATCTTCAAATATTATTAACTGTTTTCTTTTTGCGATTGCCCTGATATTATACAGGCAGCATAGAGACCTCCTTACACCGGCATTTATCGACGAAATTATTTTAGACGGGATTTTTTTAATTATGCTTTTTGCTGCATACAAAATCATAGCTATCCGGCTTAATCCGCAGAAAAAAACAGAAGCAGATGCCGCCGGGAAAAAGCATCAGCGGCGCTCGGAGCCGGATTAATGCTTTTAGGAATAATACTTGTCCTAATTGCCGGAAAGTTTCTGCGAGACAGCGCACATAATCTTGTAATTGAACTCAATATGCCAACATGGATAATAGGCTGGATCCTCGGATTTGTAACTTCAACCCCGGAAATGGCGTCTTTTTTTGAGGTTTTCCGTTTAAAGAAAAAACAGGGAAGTATTAAATTACCGGACGATACACAACAAGCACTTGACGCTCTTGTGGCTTCGAATATGAGTAATCTCGGAATAATACTACCACTTGGAATGCTCGTTTATTTATTTTTTAGCTAGATAACAAACAAGAAGGGAAAGTATTGAAAAAGACCCTTGGGTTTACAGGCATTTTCTGTATTTCCGCCGGCGCAATGATCAGTTCGGGACTTTTTGTCCTGCCGGGACTGGCGTTCTCCAAGGCCGGCCCTTCTGTATTCATTTCTTATCTTCTGGCAGGTGCTGCAGCCCTCACAACGGTACTCAGCCTTTCAGAACTTATAACCGCAATGCCCAGAGCGGGCGGCGACTATTATTATGTGTCCCGCTCCTTCGGACAGCTTTTCGGTACCGTATCAGGAATTTTGAGTTGGCTGGCACTTTCGTTAAAAAGCGCATTCGCCATTCTTGGTATAGCCGAGATCCTTTTTCTGACATTCGAAGGAAACCTTATCGTCTACGCGATTCCCGGCGCCTTTTTCTTCACAATTTTGAACCTCTCCGGTGTTAAAGAAGCTGTCAAGTTTCAGATTCTTCTTGTAATCGGCCTGTTGGCGATTCTCGGATTTTTTTTTGGTATCTCAATTCAAAGTATCAGTCCCGAAAATTTTACTCCTTTTTTACCCAACGGAATAAACTCGGTATTTAAAACCGCGGGTTTCGTATTTGTCTCTTTCGGCGGTGTTTTAACAACTGCAAGCATAGCGGGCGAAATACGAAATCCCTCAAGAAATATCCCTCTCGGACTGATCGGTTCAACGGTTGCCGTGACCATTATTTATACTCTCGTTGTGTTCGCTGTAGTAGGGTTGGTTCCCGGCGGCGATCTTTCCGGGTCGCTTGCTCCGATCGCGCTCGCGGGAAAGGCAGCCGGAGGCGATGTTCTGTATTTTTTAATTATGACGGCATCTCTATTTGCCTTCATTACCACAGCAAACGGCGGCATACTTACAGCTTCGCGCTACCCTGTCGCGCTTTCCTCAGACGGCATGCTTCCCGGTATTTTCAGAAAAACTTCTAAAAAGGGGCAAACGCCTTATGTTTCAGTGATAGGAACGGGGCTCCTTATTTCCGTCGTCCTAACCCTTCCTTTGGATCTTTTAATAAAAGCCGCCTCAACCGTAATAATTCTCTCGAATATGTTTGCTCATATGTCGGTGCTTATTATGCGCGAGAGCACTATCGCAAACTACCGGCCGACCTTCAAAGCCCCCCTATATCCATGGCTTCAGATTGCGGGCATCATCATTTTCCTTTTTCTTATAGCTGATATGGGGCTTCAGCCTATTTTGCTTAGCCTCGCCTTCACAAGCATAGGCGTTATACTCTATTTTGCCCGCAAGGGGAAAATAGAAATAATATCTCCCGCTCTTATACATCTGTTAGAACGGATAACCAACAAGAAACTCGCCGTTGAGGGCCTTAGCGACGAGCTTCGCAGGATTGTGGAGGACCGCGACAATATAGTCAAAGATGAGTTTGACAAGGCAATGGAAAATTCATGTTTTCTAGAGATTGAAGACCGGACAGACATTGAGGAATTCTGGGAGCGCGCGTCCGAGGAAATCCATTTGTGCCTGCCTCTTGAATCTTCGAGGGAGACTATTATCAACCTTCTCAAAGAAAGGGAATCTGAAAGCTCAACGGCCATCAGTCAATTCGCTGCCATCCCTCATATTATTGTGGAAGGTGAAAAAATCTTCAAGATAATCCTCATACGCGCACACCGGGGAGTCCGTTTTAACGAAAACCACCCTTCTGTCAAGGCGGCCTTCCTTCTGATAGGTACAAAAGATATGAGAAATCTTCATCTCAGAGCGCTTGCAGCAATTGCTCAGGTTATTCAGGATTCCGGTTTTGAAAAAGACTGGATGAAGGCAAAAGATCACACGGCGATAAAAGACCTTTTTCTTCTAAGCAAGAGAAGAAGAGACCCGGATCGTAAAGAAAAGAATTTCTAAGAAATATTCGCAATTCTTATTTCCTCAAAAAACCAACTTGCCAGGTTATTCTCTTGTTTAAATTTCAATGATTACCGAGCCGTCATTACCAGGTTCAGGAAACCAGCGCTTTACACTCGCGCCTGTCCTGGACGATAGAAAAGTCCTTATACCGGACTTAAGAGGGGAATCCCCCTGCCTGGTCCCGTGAATAATGCGAATTATACCCGCTCCCTTCTTTCGGCATTCCTCAATAAACTTTCCGGCCTCGAAAACAGCCTCATCAACAGTATAACCATGAAGATCCTTTTCATCGTCGGCCAACAAAAAACCTCCGCTTCTTTTTTTCCTCGCCGGCTTTTTCCTCGCCGGCTTACGGATATTATCAATGTAGCCTTCCTTTGGAATAATTGGATGACGGTCTATATACCGAAGAATATATTTCTCATCATCATCATAATCACGCAAGTCCATGCTTCCTCCACAGATCATGGATACTACGGGCTGAATTGTCAAAACTAAACTTCTCCGAAGCCCGTTCAGCATTTTTTGATAGCGCTTCAATCTCTCCGGGATTATTCATTAATTCACGAACCCTGTCAACCAGGGCGTCCGGGGAGCCTTCCTGAAAAATCTTGAGGTTACGATACAAAGAAGCCGCCTCGCGGCAAAAAGCAATATCCGAAACAAGCGCCGGCTTTCTGAATGAGGCCGCCAAAGGAAGAGATGCCGATGCGGCCTTGAATTTAAAGGGAAAAATAAGAACATCAGCCAATTCAATATATGCACCAAACTTATCGTTCGGCAGAAAACCGGTAATACTCATCCTGTCGGAGAGACCCGAGCTTGAGATTTCCGCCTCAATTTTTTTTCTTATGGAAGAATCGGAATCAGTTCTTTCGCCGCCAATATGGATCCAGTATAGTTCCGGCATCCTGCGCAGACACTCGATCACAAGTGAATAGTCAACTGACGGTGAGAAAAACCCGGCTGTGGCAATAATAAAAGAACCTTCCGGAACAAATTCATCCCGCCGGAGTGTGGCAGGCAACGAATAATCTGGTACCGGAAAAGCAATGCTTTCGATTTTATCGGCAGACGCTCCTCTTTTCACCAATGCCGCCTTCTCGGATTCCGAATGAACAAGAATAAGCCGGGCAGACATATTCCGGGCATAAAGCCGGTCATGAAGTCTTTCCCCCGGATGATCAAAATCAAATTTTATCCGCCGCAGAAAAGCAAGAGGATTAAGAAAACCGCCCGGATCAGGTCTTCGCCTTATGTAAGGATTAACAGCATAAGCTTCATGAACGAGCGCGCAAAGCGGCGTATTTATTCCGGCGACAGCTTCCCCGTAAAAATTCCGGCCGTCGGGACCGGTAAAATGACTGTCTTCATATTGAACAAGAATAATATCGGACAAAAGTCGGGACTTTGTCCGAAACTCATCAGGAGAAATACTCACCACATTAAAGAATGAAGAAAGGGCCATTCCCAGTCTCCAGGCATAATCACTGATTCCGTCCTTTTCGGATTGTCTGAAAACATGCAGGAGGTTCATGCTTTTTTTCTCTCAATCTCCAGAAGCATTTCTCTTATGCGCTTAAGAATCGTTACCGCCTTATTAAGCGACTCCGAAGTGTTTTCCTCGGCGCATTCATATATATAATCATATAAAAAGAAAAGATTCCTGGGAACATCGCCGTTGTCAAGATCGAGCGCCATCTGAAGCTGTACCATAATATCACGAACATTCGCCAGAATTTCCGCGCTTTTGTCTCGGTCCGCTACCGCAAGACGGCATTCCGCGAGCGCTTTTTCCACAAGCAACTGCAGACTCTTTATTTTACCGGCCGAGAGAATATTGACCTTTTTATATTTGTCGTAGTTATCGTTTAAAGACATTTAAAATCCGTTTCATTAGCGCGAGCGACCGCGGCTTTCTGATAATATATATTGAATAAATAATCGAAATCAAAATAGAGAAAGATACAGGGAGCAGACTGCCTCCGGCAAACTTAACCAGGAAACCCGGAACAATAACGCAGCATACCGAGGCCGCGAAAAGCAAAATTGGAAAATCAGAGGCAAATGGTCTTATAAAAGCGTAAAGACAGACGGACGAGACGGCCATTGCGGCTAGATAGGCTGCTGCTGCGCCGGAAGCACCGGTTTTAGGAACAAAATAAAAGTTGCATAAAAGATTAACAATAGTACCGGCACTGAGAGAATAAAGCATATATACGGTTTTTTTTCTGACCGAAGCTTCAATAGAAAAGAAAAAGTAAAGACAGAAAAACATAAATCCCGCCAGAATAACAGGAACAGGTCCGGCGGCTCCGGAATAGGATTCCCCGCCTGAAATAAAAGAAACAACAACTCCTGAAATTCCTCCGGTAAAAGCGCAAACGACCGCGAAAAAAACAGCGAATTCTCTTGAGAAGCTCCTTATCATGGGTATATATTCTTCGGTCCCGAAGGCTTTATGAGCAGCCGGAGTAAAAGCCATCTGAAATGCGGTAAAAAGAAAAAACGGCCCGGCGGCAATCTTTCTGGCGAGTGCATAGTCTGCCGATTCAGCTGCCCCGGCCATATGGATAACAAACCATCGGTCGGCTCCGTTCACCGCGTAGAATAAGAATGATGAGGCGACAACCGGCAATGAGTATCTCACTATTTCCATGAATTTTCCACCAAAAGAGGGACGGACAGATTTTATTTTCGAAACTTTAAGACCCCATAGCGAAGAAATAAGGTTCGCAAGAAGCATCCCGATAAATACTCCGCCCACTCCTTTGTCCAAAACAACACCAAAAATAACCGCAAAAAAGAAATAAATAAAAGCGTTTACTACCGAAAATAAGGAAAAAAGATCTGCCCGGAACCTCAGTCTAAAAACATCTAGTACATGATTAAATAAGAGATAAAACGGAAGACCCGCAAGCGCGGCCTCGAGTGCCGAACGAAAATTCGCTTCAGGAAAAAGAGTACGGTGGAACAGTGGAGAAAAAAGTATCAGCGCGCCGCAGATTACAATCTGTGGCAGAAAACGTATAAGTGTAAAACCTGCGAGAAGTCTGTCTTTTTCATTTTCATCCCCGGTCTCATTGTAGAATCGGAAAAGGGCGCTGTCCAGTCCAAAAATAAGGACAGTAGATAAAATAGCCGTGAAAGTACCAAAGACGTCCAGCGCTGCTATATTTGTCTTGTCGAGATAACGCAGAAATACAAAGAACGAAAGGAACATTATACCCCTGTTCACTATATTTCCGGCACTGTAAAATGCGATTTCTTTTTTCATTTAATGAATAATATAACTCGATTTACACCCCATATTAAAGATTAATCGCCCTTCATGTTGACACAGGCACCCTATTCAATTTATATTAAGCTGTTTAACAGGACAAGAATTAAAAGCCGTCATGTCAGGCGGGTAACGGGGGAAATTATGCAGAGCATGACAGGATACGGAAGCGCCTCTGAAAAGAAGGGCGACCATGAAGTTTCTGTTGAGATCAGATCGGTGAATAACCGTTACCTCGATATTCAGATAAACAGCCCGAGGGCCATGAACGAACTGGAAAACCGCCTCAAAAAACATATAACAACTAAGATTAAAAGAGGTTCGGTATCAGTTTATATCAAGCTTAATTCTTCAGGAACCGGAGAAGAAGTTCTCAAACTGGACGAAGAAAGAACAGACGCTTTTTTTACGATTCTTAAAAAAATGAAAAAGAAATACAGACTAGCCGGCGAGATCGATTTTTCTCATATGCTTTCTCTAAAAGACATAGTATATACCGAAACATCTACTCTTGAGCCATCCAGAATCTGGAAGATAGTTTCACCGGTGCTTGACAAGGCCCTTTTAAAACTCTCTTCTATGCGGCAGAAAGAGGGCCGGGCAATAAAAAAAGACATCTCTGGCAGAATCCGGAAATTACGGACATCGGTAAAATTGATAGAAAAAATGGCCCCTGAGTTCAGGAAAAAAGTCTATCTTAAATTAAACGAAAGAATAAACAAATTGCTAGAGAAAACAGCTGTAGAGGAAAGCCGCATTGCAACCGAAGCCGCTGTATTATCAGAAAAAGCTGACATTTCCGAAGAATGTACCCGCTTCCACAGCCACCTCGACCAAATATCAGAGACACTGAAAACAGACGGAGAGACAGGAAAAAGAATAAATTTCCTGATACAGGAGTTAAACCGCGAAGCTAATACAATATGCTCCAAAATTAATTCGGCGGATATATCGCAGAGAGCGGTTTACCTGAAGGAAGAAATAGAAAAAATAAGAGAACAGATTCAGAACATAGAATAACAAAAGGAGCAAAAAATGAGACCCAAAGTTTATTTTGAAGAATTCGACCGCCCGGAATTTAATTTCTATGAATTTACCAATATTTCTTCGCAGGCAGCCCGTCAGCTTAACGACCAACAGAAACTCGGTATACTTGAAATAAAAAACCGTACAGTTATCTCAGAAGCCATTAACAAAGTCCTGGACGGAAGAATAGTAAAACTCGAAGAAACCCAGGCTGACTGAATTTACCCCTGATGCTTTCCGGAAAAAATATAATTCTCGGAATATCGGGAGGAATTGCCGCCTGTAAAACCCCCGAACTGATAAGACTCCTTCGTAAAGAAGGCGCGGCCGTAAAAACTGTAGCTACAGAAAACGGACTCCGCTTCGCAGGCAAAGCTGCACTTTCCGCGCTTTCCGGTAACCCGGTCTTGACGGATATCTTCGATGAAGGTCTCGGAGGAGCGCCGGCACATATAGAAATAACCGACAAAGCAGACCTTTTTTTAACCGCTCCCGCAACAGCAGACGTTATTTCCAAATTCGCCTGCGGCACGGCGGACGATGCTCTGTCATCTTTGTATGCCGCGACAGGATGCCCCGTTCTTATAGCGCCTTCAATGAACAGTAGAATGTGGGAAAGCCCGGCTGTAAAAAGAAACTGCCGGACACTTTCCTCGGACGGAGTCTTCTTCTGCGGCCCTGCCGAGGGGGAGCTGGCCTGCGGAACTTCAGGCAGGGGGCGAATGTCCGAACCCCGGGAAATTGTCGATGCCTGCATATATCACCTTACAGAAAAAAAACTTGCCGGAAAAAAAGCGCTTGTAACCGCAGGACCAACGCGTGAAGCAATTGACCCGGTCCGTTTTATATCAAACCGCTCCGGAGGCCTTATGGGGTACAGCATGGCTTTTGCTCTGTCATGTATGGGAGCGGAAACAAAGCTTATATCCGGCCCGGTAAAAAGACCGGCGCCCTACAAAGTCGACCTCATTGCTGTGGAAACAGCGGCAGAAATGTATGATTCGGTTATGGACGTGATTAAAGATGTCGATATTTCGGTATTCTCGGCGGCTGTCGGAGATTTCACCCCCGCCGATTATTCCAATGCAAAGATAAAAAAATCTTCGTGTAAATCTCTTTCCGCAATAAACCTCAAAAAAACCAGGGATATCCTGGCCGAAGTCTCCCAAACTGAAAACCGGGGATTTACTGTCGGTTTCTGCCTCGAAACCGGGAGCCCGGAAGAAGAAGCAGCCCGGAAACTGAAAGAAAAGAAATGCGACATGATAGTAGCCAACAACGCACTTTCGGAAGACGCAGGTTTTGAATCCCACACCAACAGAGTATCGGTCCTGTTTCCAGGGGAGAGTCCCGTTAAAGTTCCGCTTATGGAAAAAAGAAAACTCGGCTTCAGACTTGCCGATATAATATGCAAAAAAATTTCCGGCAAAAAAAATGGATAAGAAAAAACTATTTCTTGAACAGCAGAGAAGATGGGGTAATACGGTATGGCTTCCTTTTACAACGGCAACCGCGCAGGAAGAGCCTCGGGAAGCGCCTGAAACAGAAACGCCTTCTAATCTCCCTGCCCTCGGAAAAAAAGAAATGCTTTCGGAAATAGCGGGTTTTATAAACACCTGCAGAAACTGCGGACTCGGCAAAACAAGAACTAAAGCGGTCCCGGGCGAAGGTTCCCCGGACGCCCGCCTTATGTTCGTAGGAGAGGCGCCGGGTCAGAGTGAAGACATTCAAGGCAGACCGTTTGTCGGCAAAGCGGGCCAACTGCTTACAAAAATGATTGAGAACGGACTGAAAATGTCGAGAAAGGACGTTTTCATATGCAATATTCTGAAATGCAGACCGCCGGACAACCGCGACCCCAGCCCGCAGGAATCGGAAACATGCATTAAGTATCTGAGAGATCAGGTTAAGGTTATAGCTCCCGAGGTCATATGCTGCCTCGGCCGTGTCGCGGCAAGAAACATACTCAAAACCGAGGAGAGTACGGGCAGACTCCGCGGCAGGGTGCATTTGAGGGGCAACAGTAAGATTATTGTTACCTATCATCCTTCATATCTGCTCAGAAACGAGTCGGCCAAAAAATCTGCCTGGGAAGATCTTAAACTTGTAATGAAGGTTTTAAACAATGAAAAAACCCGAGAAAAGAAAAGTTAACGAACAGCTCCAGCCACCACAGGCTCTGGACATAGAAAGGCACCTGCTCGGGACCGCCTTGAAGGACAAAGACGCGTTTAATTCAACCATAGAAGTCATAAGAGAGCCGGAAATTTTCTATCGGGAGGCGCATAAGCTGATTTTCAAGGCAATGCTGGAACTCGAAGAAAAAAACGAAAATATAGACATACTCACAGTATCGGAATTGTTAAAAAAAACGGGCGACCTTGAAAAAGCCGGCGGCACGGAGTACCTCATGGAACTCGCCGCGGACGTGATTTTCTCAGGAAACATAGAAAGCCATGCCAGAATAGTCAGAGAAAAAAGCATCCTCAGAGACCTTATTACAATTTCCAGAAAAGCCATCGGAAATGCTTTCGAACAAAGCGAGGAAGTCAGCATAATACTCAACAATATTGAACAGGAGATATTCAGACTCGCGCAGCGGCAGATTAAAAAAGACTTCACAAAGATCAGCAATGAAATAAACCCTCTGCTCAACCAGATACAGATGCTGTCTGACAACAAAGACTCGACTCTGGGAATCCCTACGGGATATAACAAACTGGACAGTCTTATTGGGGGTTTTCATAAAACCGACCTTATCATAATAGCGGGAAGGCCGGGAAGCGGAAAAACATCTTTCGCCCTCTCGCTTGCCTCAAATATGGCCATGAAATTGGAAAACCCCGTACCATGTGCGGTATTCAGTCTTGAAATGTCTAATATACAGCTTGTAAAAAGAATAGTATGCGCTGAAGCCAAGATCAATATGAATAAGCTGAATACAGGAAATCTTGCGACAAGAGACCTTCAAAAAATCGCCATGGCCACAAGCCCTATGGCAAACGCGCCTATATGGCTTGACGATACACCCGGTATATCCGTAATGGAAATAAGGGCCAAGGCAAGACGTCTCAAGGCCCGGAACGACATCGGTATAATTTTCGTCGATTATCTCCAGCTTGTAACCGGTGGAGCCAGGTTTGAGAGCCGACAGATAGAAATACAGTACATCTCAAGCGCATTGAAATCCATCGCAAAAGAACTTGATATTCCAGTAGTAGCATTGTCGCAGCTCAACAGGAGTGTCGAGCAAAGAAGCAAAGACGCGCGTCCACAACTGAGCGACCTTCGTGAATCCGGTTCAATAGAACAAGACGCGGACATGGTAATGTTTGTACATAATGATAAAAGCGAGAATGATATGACATCCGGGGATTCGATAAAATCCTCAATAATTCTTGAGAAAAACAGAAACGGTCCGACAGGCGATATTCCGGTTACATTCATTAAAAAATTCACCCGTTTCGAGAATTTTGAGCCCATGGAGCCTGAAGAAACTGTATATTAAGTTTTTCGGGTCTTTTACGGGTATCATTAACTATATTATTGGCATATAATATGGTACAGATACTGAGAAAGATTTCCAGGATACTGCTGCTCGACAGGATCCGCACCATAGTGGAGTGGGTCGGGGATCTGGGCAGACTAATAGCCAGCACTGCTCTCCGGCTGCCGCATCTGCCGGGAAACCTGGATATTACTGTCTATCAGATGTATTCAATAGGTGTCCAGTCCATACCTCTGGTTTTAATCGTTTCGCTTTTTACCGGTGCCGTCGCCTGTTCTCAGGCCGCTATGCAGTTTCAGGGTATTGTACCCCTGACTTATCTTGGTACGGCCACGGCAAAAGTTACATTTATTGAGCTCGGCCCCGTTATAACCGCTCTTGTCCTTTCCGGAAGAGTAGGCGCCTCAATTGCCGCCGAACTCGGCACAATGAAAACCAATGAGCAGATAGACGCCATGGAATGTCTGAGCCTTGAGCCGCTGCGGTATCTGGTCCTGCCCAGAATAGTGGCGGGAACCGTGATGTACGTAATATTAACCATTATAGCTCTTTTTGTCGCGTTGATCGGAGGATGGATAACCGCCGTGGCTGTAGTTGACATCACTTCGCATCTTTATTTAAGCGGTCTTAAATTTCTTTTTTCGATCGCGGATGTGCGCCTTGGCCTCATTAAAGCCGGTGTCTTCGGTTTTATTACCACTTCGGTAGGCTGTTATTTCGGTATCAACGCGGAAGGCGGCGCGGAAGGTGTCGGGAAAGCCGCCATGGGTTCTGTTGTAGCTACAGCGGTACTGGTGCTTATTCTGGATTTTGTAATAGTCGCTCTGTTCTTGAAAGTATAGGGGGAAGAATGCCCGTAAAAGAAGACCGGGAAATCATGATAAAGATTGAACATCTGAGAAAAAGTTTCGGGTCTCAGAAAGTCCTCGACAATGTTTCCCTTGATATAAGGCGCGGAGAAACAATGGTTATAATCGGCGGTTCCGGACAGGGAAAGTCTGTAATCCTGAAACATATAATAGGACTGCTGAACCCAGACGGCGGAAGGATATTCATTGAGAACCGCGAAATCACCAATGCCCGCAAAACGGAAATTTTCGATATAAGGGAAAGGCTGGGAATGCTTTTTCAGGGAGCGGCGCTTTTCGATTCTATGAGCGTCGGAGAAAATCTTTCATTTCCACTACGGGAAAGAGGAAGACGCGAGAAAAAGCCTATGCTCCGTAAAGATATAGACGCTATAGTAAGAAAAAATCTTGCTCTCGTAGGTCTCAGCGGAATTGAGGAAAAAATGCCCTCCGAACTATCCGGAGGTATGAAAAAGAGAGTAGGGCTCGCCAGGGTGCTTGTTATGTCGCCGACCGTGATAATGTATGACGAACCGACGACCGGTCTCGACCCGATAACTTCCGATGTTATTAATGACCTTATACTCGATATGCAGCGCAAACTGGAAGTTACTTCTATAGTAGTTACCCATGACATGGTCAGCGCCTATAAAATCGCTTCGGAGAACGGAAGAATCTCAATGCTCAGAGAAGGTAGAATTATTTTTACAGGTACGGTAAATGAAGTAAAGTCCACAAAAAACCCTTATGTGAGGCAATTTATAGAAGGCAGAAGAAAACTCCAGTACGACGGCACACTGGCAACTGATAACGAGAAGAAGGCATATCAGGCGAAATTTGATATCAGTAAATTAAAATAAACCGGGGAAAAAAATGGAAAAGAAAGATTTTGAAAAAATTTTTAAGAACCTGAAAGACTCAGCTTCAGTGGGAATCCGTAAAATGGAAATATACGGAAATATCCTGAAGCTCAAAATTAAGATCACCGAGCAGAAAAAAGCCGAACAGGAATGTTTAAGAACAATGGGCCGCGAAGTACTCAAATCTTTCTCCGAAGGCTCCGAGGATAAACTGGCCTCTAATGACATAATCCTGGCTCAAATCGAGGAAATAAAAAATATTCAGCTTAAAATAGCCACACTTAAAGAAGAAATCGATAAAAGTGGCGAGCCTGAAGACAACGAAGAAAAACACAAAGACTCCGACTCTGAGAATTAATGGCAAGGCCTAAAAAGAAAATAACCTTTCTCAAAATATCCCCTGAGAAAGGCGCAATTAGAGAATACAGAATCAGCAAGCTTTCAGCCCTGCTTCTTTTGCTTGCTGTTATATTCGGAGCATTCTCTATATATGCCGTCGGGAAGAGGGTTCTTGCCATTACAGGCGTACTCGGCGACTCCGCCTATTATTCAGACCCGCTTATCTCAAAAAGGACACATCTTAAAAATCTCCGTAAAGAGAACGTTACCATGGAAACCCACCTTGGAAAAATGCGGCAGAAAATATCCATGCTTGACGAAAAAATCGACAAACTCCGTGAGGACAGAACTAAAATTGAGCAGTTGATGAATATTGAAAGCTATGTTGATGAATACCTTGAAAGCATAACTGTAAAAACAGAGAACTATAAAAAGATGACGGCAAACAACCTGGATCTTCTTGATTACTATACCGGGATCTTGGAGGAGATTAATAAAAAACCGTCAAAAGTAAAACACCTGCCATCCGTAATACCATGCACCACCGAATCAAGAATCATCAGAAAATTCGGCCAATGCAGAGACCCGTTCACAGGAAAAATTCTTCCTCACCTCGGTATTGATTTCTCCGGCCCAAGAGGCTCATCTGTCTACAGCGCCGCTGCCGGAACAGTAAGCCGGGTCAATAAGGATATAAACTTCGGACACCAAATACATATAAACCATCATAATGGGTTCACCACCGTATATGCCCACCTTGAATGGCCGTTTGTTAAACCGGGTCAAAAAGTAAAAAAGAACCAGCGGATTGCGACTATGGGTGAAAGCGGAAGAAGTTCGGGTGTACACCTCCATTATGAAGTAATAAAAGACGGAGAACATGTCAACCCCGACAGGTTCTTTTTTCTGAATTAGGCTTCATATGTATATCCCAATTATTCTAGCGGCAGCCGTTTTCAACAGCCTTTTCGGCCAATACCTGAAACTCATCGAAATCAAAACAGAAAAGACCGCGGCAGTACTAACAATAAACTATCTTTTCGCAGCCCTGATTCTTATTGCCTTTCGCGGCCTGCCCTCATTCAACGCAGGTTCGGCTTCAGAGCTTCTTCCTTCTCTACATGCTGGTATTTTCTACTTTTTCTCGCTTATAATTCTCAACAAATGCTTTTCCCAATATAATTCCGCGGTTATGCTGACCATATTTCGCCTTTCAATATCTTTCCCGGTAATCATTGCAGTAGCTCTCTGGGAAGAATCTTTCACTCCGGCAAGGGCCGCGGCCCTGACCGCCGGAATATTCTCATTTTTCCTTTTATCATCGGGCAACGAAAAGAATACTAAAAAAAGGAACTCGGGCAGAACCGGTATTTTTTTCTGGGGTCTTATTCTATTTCTATTTCAAGGGAATGCCTACACAGCTCCGGCCCTTATGCGCAGGTCCTTTCCCGAAACAGATGCATTCGGAATCACTCTCATTATACTTTTGTTTTCATTTTCCATATCAGCTTTATACCTGCTTTTCAAAAATCAGCTGCCGGGCATGCGTGAAATCAAATACGGAGCAGGGCTCGGAATAATAAATATTTTAACAACAACATTTATTATCACCGCTCTTCAGGCCGGCGAAATCGCAGTCTTTCCGTTTACCGGAGTATTCGCGGTTATAGTGGATGTAATCTTCGCTTATAAAGTCTGGAAACAGCCTCTTCCCAGATACAGTATAGCCGGGTTTCCCCTTGCCGGCGCGGCCCTTATTCTGATAAACTTCTAATCTTAAACCGGAACTTCTTATGAAACTAATCGAAAAATTAACAAAAAGTGGAAGAGATTTCCTGGGGGTCGATTTTCCGGTAATCTGCGGCGCCATGACATGGATAAGCGGTTATGAGCTTGTAAAATCAGTCTCCGAAAACGGGTTGTTTCCGGTATTCGCGGGTGGAAACATGCCCCCGGAAATGTTTGAAACCGAATTGGACAGATGTATTTCCGCCATAAAAAAGCCGTTCGGCGTAAACCTTATAACCATAGCCCCTAATTATAAAGCCCATCTGGAAATCGTTAAGAACAAAAATGTTCCTGTAGTGGTATTCGCGGGAAGTTTTCCGCGCAAGAAAGATATTGAGCTTATGAAGGGATCCGGTAAAAAAACCATGTCGTTCGCATCAACAAAATCAATAGCGGAACAACAGGTGAAATTCGGAGTCGACGCACTTATACTTGAAGGCAGTGAGGCGGGCGGCCACATAGGCCATGTATCATTGACAATCCTGCTCCAGCAGGTCCTGTTCGAAGTAAAGGATGTCCCGATATTCACCGGCGGTGGAATAGCGGGAGGAAAAATGATCGCCCATCTTCTGCTTATGGGCGCCGCCGGGTGTCAGATGGGTACACGTTTCGTTATGAGCGAAGAATGCTGCGCCCATCCGGATTTTAAAAAAGCTTTTATAAAAGCCAGAGCACGGCAGGCCGTCGCAACGCCCCAATACGACTCCAGACTACCGGTTGTCGCTGTTAGAGCAATAAAAAACTCCGGCATGGACAGCTTCAACAAGCTTCAACTTAAACTCATAAAAAAACTTGAGAATCAGGAAATAACCAGACAGGCAGCCCAGTATGAAGTCGAAAGCTTCTGGGTTGGAACACTTGCTAAAGCTGTCAATGAGGGAAATATAGATGACGGGTCGCTGATGGCCGGACAGAGTGTCGGACTAATGAACAAAGTTCTTCCTATGAGGGAAATTGTCTCCGGCCTGATTTCCGAAACGGAAGCGGAACTGGAGGCAGTGCGGGAAAGAATGTAGAGAAACGCTGCCCGCCCCGGAGGGTGCCTGGTGTGCGTGTTAGGTAATTCGAGGACACTTTTCCAAAAACGCAACCG